>JAESRD010000221.1 GCA_016764835.1 Paracoccaceae bacterium
CCGCTGAAACTTCTGGAACACCTTGCCTCTTCGGCTCCTGCGCCCGATAATAACGTTAAATCAATTCAGGAGCGGATCATGCGCATATTTTTTACCGGCGGTGCTGGCAAGGCGGGCCGTTATGCGGTGCAATATCTGACGGAGCAGGGGCATCAGGTTACCAATATTGACCAGATCATGCTTGATCAGCCGGGGGTGGATAACCTGAAGGTTGAGTTGACCGATGCGGGGCAAGTCTATTCAGCCATGGCGCAGATGGCTGGATTTGGTGAGCTTGACGCGCCGATGCCCGCCCGGCGCTATGATGCTGTGGTGCATTTTGCCGCCATTGCCCGCGTGCTGATCGTGCCCGACAATGAGACATTTCGCATCAATGCGATGGCGACGTATAATGTGCTAGAAGCCGCCACCCGGCTCGGTATTCCCAAGATCATTATCGCCTCATCTGAAACAACTTACGGCATTTGTTTTGCCCATGGCGAGCTAAAACCCGACTATGTACCGGTAGACGAAGAGCATCCAACTTTGCCGCATGACAGCTACGCGATGTCAAAGGTGGTCAACGAGGCGACGGCGCGCAGTTTTCAGGCCCGCACCGGCGCCGATATTTATGCATTGCGCATTAACAACGTAATAGAACCACATGAATATGCTCAAAACTTTCCGGCCTATGTTGAGGATGCCAGCCTGCGGCGGCGCAATATATTTGGCTATATTGATGCGCGTGATCTCGGCCATATGGTTGATTGCTGCCTTAAAACCGACGGGCTGGGCTATGAGGTGTTTAACGTCGCCAATGATGACAGCTCCGTGGGAATGGAGACTTCAGAGATCATGGAGCGGTTTTATCCCGGCGTGCCGATGATCACCGATATGGGCCCGACAGATACATTTTATGCCAATGGCAAAGCCAAGCGGATGGTCGGGTTTGCGCCGCAATATGGCTGGCGCGATGAGCTGGCCACTGGCTCGCGTATCGACAAAGTTTCTACATTTGATCTGGCCACCCATATGGCGGCCAGCGGTGATGCCCGCGCCGCAAGCGCCAAGCGGCTCGACCAGATTTGTGCTGAGACCGGGTTTCTGGTGCTGACCGGTCACGGTATCGCCCCTGAGATTATTGAGAACGTACAGGCCCAGACCCGTGCCTTCTTTGCCCAAACCCCTGAGCAAAAGGCCAAAACCGTCGCTCCTTATGCGGGCTATCCTTACGGTTGGATCGGGCCGGGCAAAGAGGCGCTGGCCAAAAGCCTTGGCAATGACACCCCGCCTGATCTCAAAGAAAGTTTCAATGGTGGGCCGTTGAGCATCCCGGTCGGTATGCAAGGCCCAGAGGCGCTGGCATTTTGCTATGCGCCAACGCTTTGGCCCGAACTCGACGGTTTCAAAGCGGCATGGGAGGCGTATTACAACGCCATGGAGCTGCTGGCCTCGCAGATCATGAGTGCCTTCGCCGAAGCGCTGGATCTAGCACCTGATCATTTTGACCCCTATCTGCTGGCACCTGTATCTGCGTTGCGCGCCCTGCATTATCCGGCCACTGACGGCGCGGTTGAGCCGGGCCAGCAGCGCGCGGGGGCGCATAGCGACTATGGATCGCTGACGATTCTGTTGCCGCAAGCCGGGGCGCGGGGGCTGGAAATTCAGCCGCCCGGCAGCACTGACTGGGTTGAGGTTAGCGCCCCTCCCGGTGCCTTTGTCATCAATCTGGGTGATCTAATGGCCCGGTGGACAGCCAACCGTTGGGTCTCGACCCTGCACCGCGTTGTCGCGCGGCCCAATGAGCCACAGCGCGGCTCGCTGGCGTTTTTCCATCAGCCCGACTGGTCGGCGCAGATTGTACCGCTTGATGGGTCTGACACCTATCCGCCCGTTTTATCAGGGCCTTATCTGATGGAGCGGTTCAAAAGCACAGGGGGGTAATGCGCTCCGGCTATAGCGCGCTCTCTATCACCTTTAGAAACGGCAAGCCCTCGGTCAGCGCCGCTGTAATTTGTGGCAGCGGCGGCTGCGCCGGGTCTAGCTCTTTGCTGGCCGACACGCTTTTCATGCGCAAGAACTGTGCCAATAGGTGGTCCTTGGCATAGGGCTGCGGTACGCGTTTGAGCGCGGGTTCGCGAAAGGTGAACCCGGCGGCGCTGACACTCTGGGCGGCGGCGCTGATCCGCGCCGTGTCGAGGTCACAAAGCTGACGCCATGTCTCAAGCACGGGTTTGCTCATGCCCATGCAACCAAAGCCAAAGCTCATATAATCAAGCCCGATACCAAAGTAACAAACCGGCGCGTCGCGCCCGCCCGCATCGAGGCTCCACATCATGTGCAAATGGGTGGTGTAGGGGGTTTTATCCTTGGCAAAGCGCACATCGCGCTGCGGGCGAAACAGTTTTGTCTGGCAATCATGGCCCGTGATCTGGGTGATCAGCGGGGCGGCCTCTGCCAACAGTTCCAAAGCCGGGGCTTTGAGTTTGGCGTCATATTCAGGCTTGGCGGCATGAAAGAAGTTGCGGCTATTGTCAGCTTTAAGCCGGATCAAAAAACCGCGCGCATCGCGAATTAGGGTCTCAAACTGCTGCATGGCGTTGCTCTTCTCGCTGGGGTCTGTCCTAGATTGGCGAATTATTTGCGCCCTGTCTATGCGCTGGTTTTGCGACCGATATTGCCGTGCCAATCACAATACTGGACGAAGCCATATCCGAAGCGTAGGGAGGATTATGAGCAATCGTAACGGTGATATATGGATCGCAGCTAAAGGGCTGCTGGGGCTCGGCCTGCCGCTTGTCGGCGCGGCTGTGGCTGGCTTTATGATCCATATGACCGACACGGTCATGCTCGGCTGGTATTCTGTCACCGCACTTGCTGCCGCGACCATTGGCACCAGCCTGTGGTTCGTTATCTTCATTGTTGGCGCGGGCTTTGGCCATGCGGTTATGCCGCTGGTCGCCGAGGCTTCTGCCGCCGGAGACGAGGTCCGCGTACGCCGTGTTACCCGCATGGCTTTATGGCTCAGCGGGCTTTTTTCCTGCTTTGCCATGGTGTTGTTGTGGAATGCGGAGCCGATATTGCTGGCTATGGGTCAGGTGCCCGAAGTGGCCAGCCAGGCGCGCGACTATTTGCGGATTGCGGGCTTTGGCATATTGCCGGCTTTGGCAGCCAATGTGCTGCGGGCCTATCTCGGCGCGCTCAAGCTGACGGCAGTGCAGCTGTGGATCACCCTTGCTGGGCTGGTGCTCAACGCTCTGGTCAACTACGCGCTGATCTTTGGCAATTGGGGCGCGCCTGAGCTGGGCATCCGTGGTGCGGCCATGGCCAGTGTGCTGCTGCAAACGCTGACATTCGTGGCGCTGGCGGTCTATGCCGCCAAACGTCTGCCACAATATACGTTGTTCATACGTTTCTGGCGGCCAGATCCGGGGGCGATGAACCAAGTGTTTCGGCTTGGCCTGCCTATCGGGCTGACCTCGCTGGCCGAAAGCGGGCTGTTTACGGGCAGTGCTATTATGATGGGCTGGATTGGCGAGACCGAGCTGGCCGCGCATGGGATAGCGCTTCAGCTCACCGCCCTGGCCTTCATGTTCCATGTCGGCATGAGCCAAGCGGCGACGGTTCAGGCTGGC
>JAESRD010000222.1 GCA_016764835.1 Paracoccaceae bacterium
AATGGCGACACTGGCGATCAAAATGATCAGCGCCACGCCGTAAGCACCGTGGTGCCACAGCTCCAGCGCCCCGCCGATGATCGTGCTTTCGCTCTCTTTGAGCAGGGTTTTGTGTGCAGCATTGGCAGCAGGTTCGCCGGAATATAGGCCAGCACACCTGCCGTCCACCATGCCCAAACCCGGCTGAGGCTGCGCCGATGATGCGGCTCTAAAACAGCGCCGCAGCGGCCACAGCGCGCCGTATCTTGCGGCCAAACCTGCGCGCAACGGCGGCACCCAATCAGCCCAGCTTGGGCAGCGGTAATCGCGGCGCTCATATCCGGCCCTCATCAAGAGCGGCCCAGACCGACCAGCGGCACATTAGGTTGTCTTGCAACAGCGACGCGACAACCAGCAGGCCAAACAGCCAAAAGGCCGGGCCAAAGCCGACAATCGCCAAACCGGATGCCTTGACCAAAGCCACGGCGCAGCCCAGCGCAAACACCTCGGCCATGGCCCATGGGCGCAGCGTTTCAGACAGGGCAAAGGCGCGCAAAGCGCCGGGGGCGGCCGGGTGGCCCGCGACCAGCGGCCCCAGCGCATAGATAACCAGCAAGGCCCGCGCCAAGGGCACGATAATGATCATGCCCAGCACTGCCAGTGGCAAGATAAACAACGGCCCCTTGGCAAAGACCAAAGCCGCATCGAGCAAGGAGGCCGCGTTTGACAGGCCCGCCACGCGGATGTTGAGAAACGGAAAGTAAACCGCGCCAAAGATGAGGATAACAATGGTTATCGCCAGCACGATGACCAGTGTTTCAGACTGCAATCGCGGCGCGACCAGCACTTTATGACAGCGCGCACAAACAGCGCGCTCACCGTTCGCCGGGTTGGCAAAGCGGTAGAGCGCGTCGCAGCGCGGACAGGCGATAAGATGCGCGGTCAATCTGTGTCCTTTGCCCCATATCCACCCGGCGTTGGCGTGCGCAGCTCAACAATCTCACCCGCTTTTAGCCGCACCTGCGCACAGGCAGGCAGCACCTCGATGCTGCCATCAAGACGGCGCAACCGGGTTTGGCCAACCTCACCAGTTTGGCCGCCATTTATGCCCATAGGCGGGCGCGCTCGGTGCGACGATAAGATCGAGCAATCCATGTCTTCAAGAAAGCGCAGCACCCGCTCGGTGCCATCACCGCCAGCAAACGCGCCGCCGCCGCCAGAGCCGGGGCGCAAAGCAAAACGCTCGACCAAAACCGGAAAACGCATTTCCAACACTTCGGGATCGGTCAGCCGCGAATTGGTCATATGGGTGTGCACGCCGGCCGTGCCAGCAAAGCCGGTGCCATCGTTCATCTGCCCCGCCGGGCTGCCCGAACAAATGGTCTCGTAATATTGGTGCGTCTCATTGCCAAAGGTCAGATTGTTCATCGTCCCCTGCCCGTTGGCCAGCGCGCCCAAAGCCTGAAACAGCGCATTGGTCACGTGCTGCGATGTCTCAACATTGCCAGCGACCACAGCCCTCGGATAGGCAGGCCGCAACATGCAGCCCTCAGGGATAATGATCTCAATCGGGCGCAAACAGCCCGCATTCATCGGGATCGGCGCCTCGACCATAACCCGAAAGGCATAGAGCACGGCGGCACGGGCCACAGGCTCTGGCGCGTTGAAATTATTGGCAATCGCCGGCGACGTGCCGGTGAAATCAACCACCGCTTTGCGGTTTTCGCGGTCCACCCTGATGGCAACTTTGATCACCTGTCCGGTATCGGTCTCATAACTGCAGGCGCAATCATCCAAGCGGCCAATCAGCCGGGCGACCTCTTCGGCAGCATTGTCTTGCACATGGGTCATATAGGCCTGCACAACCGGCAGGGTGAAGCTGTCAACCATCACCCGCAGCTCAGCCGCACCACGCTCATTGGCGGCCAGTTGCGCCTTGAGATCGGCAATGTTCATAGCCGGGTTTCGGCAGGGATATTTGTGCTCTGTCAGTACCTTATACAGCGCGTCCTCTCGAAACACGCCCGCCCGCACCATCTGGAAGTTGTCGATTAGGACGCCTTCCTCATCTACATTTGTGGCGAGGGGGGTCATCGAGCCGGGCGCAGTGCCGCCAACATCGGCATGGTGGCCGCGCGACGCTGTCCAGAACAATATCTCTTGGCCCTCGGGGTCAAAAACCGGCGAGACGACGGTGATGTCAGGCAGATGCGTGCCGCCATTATAGGGCGCGTTCAGCGCAAAGGCATCGCCGGGATGCACATTGCCCGCATTGAGCCGAATGATCGTCTCAACCGAACGGTCCATTGAACCCAAATGTACTGGCATATGCGGCGCATTGGCCACCAGAGCACCGGAAGCATCAAACACGGCGCATGAGAAATCGAGCCGCTCTTTGATGTTCACCGATTGCGCGGTGTTTTGCAGGGCGACGCCCATTTGCTCGGCAATGTTCATGAACAGGTTGTTGAACACTTCCAGCAAGATCGGGTCGGCGGCCTCGGCCCCGGCGGCAGCGGCCCGCACGGCAGGCACGGCGCGGGTCATAATGATCTGATCAGCGCCGGTCAGCTCGGCCTGCCAGCCGGGCTCGACAACGATGGTTTGGTTGGCTTCGATGATCAGCGCAGGCCCGGCCATATGCGCGCCCGGCGCCAAATCTTCGCGCAGATAAACTGCCGCGTCATGCCATTGGCCACCGCTAAACAAAGGCTGGCTTTGGCTCGGTGCGGGCGTGAAGCGGCGCGGCGCGGCCGCCCTCTTGCGGGCCGGCTCGCTAGACAGTTCCCGGCCCTCGACTTCAACAGCCTCGACGATAACATCGCGCTCCGGGCTGCTAAACCCAAACTGGGCTTTATGGGTGGTCTCAAACGCCGCGCGGGCCGCTACGATATCGCTACCCCATGCAACATGCAGCGCGGTATCGGTGCCCTCGTAACGCAAATGCAGCGTGACAATCGTGTCATGTTCGCCGATGCCTTGGCCAGATAAATCAACCGCGACCGCTTGTTTTAACTGGTCAACCTGTGCCTCGATCGCCGCGAGGTTTGCGGCGCTAAGCACCTGCACAAACCCCTGCTGCCTGCTGGCCGAAACCCGTGCCAGCCCGATGCCATAAGCCGAAAGCAGCCCCGACATTGGATGCATCAGCACCGCTTCCATGCCAAGCGCATCGGCGACCAAACAGGCATGTTGCCCACCCGCGCCGCCAAAGGAGTTGAGCAAATATTTGGTCACATCATAG
>JAESRD010000223.1 GCA_016764835.1 Paracoccaceae bacterium
ACATTCGACCGGGCTCATATAGCCGCCATCAATACGCTTATCGATCACCAAGATACCGGGGGATTCGCGCAAGATATCGCGGGCTTCGTCTTCATCCAGCGGCTCCTCAAACTCGATATTGATTGCCTCGCAATGGCCAACAAAGACCGGCACGCGCACACATGTCGCCGTGACCTTGATCGACTTGTCGATGATCTTTTTGGTCTCAGCGACCACCTTCCACTCTTCTTTGGTCGAGCCATCATCAAGGAAGACATCAATATGCGGGATCACGTTAAACGCGATCTGCTTGGTGAAGATCGATGGGTCAACCTCTTGGCCGGGCACATACATGCCCTTGGTCTGGTTCCACAGCTCATCAATGGCTTTTTTGCCACCGCCAGACACCGACTGATATGTCGAGACCACGACGCGCTTGATGGTCGCGCGGTCATGCAGCGGCTTGAGAGCGACGACCATTTGCGCGGTCGAGCAATTGGGGTTGGCGATGATATTCTTGTTCGAATACTGGGTGATCGCCTCGGGGTTTACCTCTGGCACGATCAGCGGCACGGCAGGGTCGTAACAGTAGAGCGATGAATTATCGATGACCACGCAGCCGACAGAGGCCGCGCGCGGGGCATATTTGGCTGTGGCTTCAGAGCCGATGGCAAACAGGGCCGTGTCCCAGCCGGTAAAGTCGAATGTATCGAGGTCTGTCGTTTTGAGCGTGCGGTCGCCAAAGCTGACCTCAGAGTCCAAAGAGCGGCGCGAGGCCAGTACAGCGATCTCGTCAATCGGGAATTCCCGCTCGGCGAGGATATTGAGCATTTCGCGGCCCACATTGCCTGTGGCACCGACGACGGCGATCCGGTAACCCATGATATCATCCTTTTTGTGAAGCGACCGTGCTATAGACCATGGCTGCGCTGGGGGGAAGGGGTCTCATGCGGCAGCGGGGCGGTTTTCTCTGATTGGCAGATGGACCAGTGCCGAGAATGCGCCGACGCCAATGCCGATCCACCAGACCAGTGAATAGCTGCCATAGACATCATACATACGCCCGCCGAGCCAGACGCCAAGAAAACCGCCGATTTGGTGCGAGAAAAAGATGATGCCGTAAAGCGTGCCCATATAGCGCAGCCCGAACAGGTGGGCGACGAGGCCCGATGTCAGCGGCACGGTGGCGAGCCAGAGGCTGCCCATGGTGATCGAGAAGATGATGACCGTGGTTGGGGTCATGGGTACGAGGATGAACCAAGCTGAGATGGCGGTGCGCAAAGTGTAGATGCCAGCCAGCAGCAGGCGGCGCTCATAGCGGTTTCCCAGCCAACCGGCCAGCAATGTACCGCAGATATTGGCCAGCCCGATGAGCGAGATTGAGATAGCACCAAGGGCCGAGGTGCTGGTAATGCCAATGGAATGCAGGGCGCCGCCGGGCAGGATTGGGCCGCACATTTCGGTGACAAAAGCCGGAAAATGCGCTGTGATAAAGGCCAGCTGATAGCCGCAGGAAAAGAAGCCGAGGAAGATCATGGCGAAAGACGGGTCTTTGGCGGCGCGCTTGAGGATCGTGCCCATGCTTTCTTGCAGCTCTTCCTTGCTGGCGATTTGCGGGCTGCGTATCATTGGCAAGACGGCCATAACGGCAATGATCATCCCGGCGAAGACCATGAAGACCTGCTGCCAAGCCATGATCGAGAGTAAATATTCGGCCAGCGGCGCGCCAAAGACTTGGCCTGCAGAGCCTGCCGCCGTGACCACGGCCAGCGCCATAGAGCGGTGCTCGTCGCTGGCGGCGCGGCCCACCACGGCGAGGATGACGCCAAAACCCGTACCGGCAATGCCAAAGCCGACAAATATCTCGTAGATCTGCAGTTCAAACGCGGTGGTCGCACCTGATGAGAGCAGCAGCCCCGCCGCATAAAAAATAGCGCCCGCGATGATCGCCAGCCTGTCGCCCATCCGCTCGGCCAAAGCGCCAAAGATCGGCTGGCCGATGCCCCAGAACAGGCTTTGGATAGCGATGGCCAGCGAGAATTCGGCCCGCGGCCAGCCGAACTCTTCGGCAATGGGGATCTGAAAAACCCCGAATGCGGCGCGGATCGAGAAGCCGACCATAATGATGATACAGCCGCCGAGAAGCACGGGCGATATGAGCGAGGGTTTTTGAGTAATTTTTTGAGACATGATAAGGACAATGGGCAGGGGCTATAGGTTGTCAATTCAGTAATTGTGATGCGGCCCATCAACATTGGTGCGCTGAGCGCGAAGTGATTGCTTTTCTTAATGTCCTTGGCAGATTATGTCGGTGTCTATGGTAGTTTCAAACGCATATCGCGCCCTTGTGGCCAGTGGCGCGCTGCGCGCTGATCCGGTGCAAGAGGCGGTGTTGCCAGCGCTTGACCGGGTGGCGGCTGAGCTGGCTGTGCCGGTGAAAAAGGGGCTGTTTCGCAAGGCACCGGCTCCTGTGAAGGGCCTGTATCTATGGGGCGGGGTCGGGCGCGGCAAATCGATGCTCATGGATCTGCTGGTGGCGGAAATGTCAGCGCCGGTTGAACGGCATCATTTTCATGCGTTTATGCAGCTGGTACATAGCCGCATGGCCGTGGCGCGGGCGACGGGCACCGATGACGCGATCTTGCCGGTGGCCGATGAGCTGGCCGACCGGATCAGGCTGTTGGCATTTGACGAGATGCAGATCACCGATATTGCCGATGCGATGATTGTTGGGCGGCTGTTTGAGCGGTTGTTTAGCCGGGGCGTGACCATAGTGACCACCTCAAACCGCGCACCGCAGGCGCTGTATAAAGACGGGCTGAACCGGGCTTTGTTCTTGCCGTTTATCGCCAAAATTGAGGCCAATCTTGATGTGGTCGAGCTTGACGGGCCAAAGGACCACCGGCAGGGACAATTTAAGGGCGCTCAGCGTTACTTTTATCCGGTTGGTCCAGCGGCCAAGGCAGCGCTTGATGATATTTGGCAGGGACTGACTGGCGGGCAGGGCAAGCCCGAGATCTTGCGGGTACATGGGCGTGATGTTGAGATCCCGGCCTTTCATGCCGGCGTAGCGCGGGCCAGTTTCTACGATCTATGTGGCCGCCCACTTGGCCCGGCTGACTATTTGGCGCTGGCTGATGCAGCGCGGATCGTGATTTTGGAAGACATCCCGCAGCTGTCATCTGACAATTTCAACCAAGCCCGACGGTTTGTGACCCTGATTGACGCGCTCTACGAGGCCAAGGTGCAGCTGTTTTGCTCGGCCGCGGCGGCACCTGAGATGTTATATATCGAGGGCGAAGGTGCGTTTGAGTTTGAGCGCACGGCCAGCAGGCTGACAGAGATGCAGTCTGAAAACTGGGGTGCCTAAACATTAAAGGGAGCCGTTGAACCGGCTCCCCATTTAGACCTGCCTATGCTCGCTCTTCGCTGTAGCAACTTGTGCGAAAGAGTGTTGAGACCATATAGGCGAATCATGATTCGCAAGTCAAAGGCTTTGCGCGAATCATCTGCAAAAAACGAATCACTTGGCAGAAAAATTGGTTTTGGTGGGCATGTCGGGCCAAATGGCGCGCGCAGGTTGCTTAGCTGAGCTGCTGTTCAACCCGGCAATCTATTGTCACCGGGTGGATTGTGGCGCGCAGCGGCGTGTCTGGGGCAATGGATGATTGCGAAACATAGACGCCGAACAGGCAGATATCTTGCGCATAGTTGCCAGTGTTGAAACCAAAACCGCGCCGTCCGCAGTTTTCAACATCGCCGTCGGCGTTCCAGCCTTGGGCATTGTCTGATGGATAATGACCGCCCGTTGGGAAGATCAGGTCGCGCGGCGAGAAGCGCAGGTGCCATGTGGTGCTGGCGTCGCGGTCGTTCATGTTCCACGAGCCGATGGCAATGCCGTGTTCGTAGCCGGTGATCTCAAAGCTGGAAATGTCGGTCTCGGTCAGCAGGGTGGCGTCGAGATGGCGGTCATTAAAGCCGATGCGGCCGCGCATTGTGTAATGATTATCGCCGATCCAGCAGAAGTTGAGCTCGGCGGCTTCGGCCGGGCAGGTAGCCAGAGCGAGGGCGATGGTCGCGGCGGGCCAACTCATCCGTTGGTTTGCAAAATATGGCCGACCAAATAGAGCGAGCCGCAGATGAGGATGCGGCAGCCGGGTTGCTGGGCGCTGAGTGTTGATACAGCAGCCAAGAGGCTGTCGCTGGCTGTTGCTTTCATGCCCGCTTGGCTGGCGGCTTGGGCTAGTTCTTCGGCGGGTAGCATGTTTTGTTCGGTGTTGAGGGTGACGGCGGTGAAGCTTTGTGCTTGCGGCGCGAGGTGGCCGAGAAAGCCGCCAGCATCTTTGGTGGTGAGCATACCGCAGATGATATGCGTGGGCTTGGTCGACATGCCTGCCAAAGTCGCGGCAATTGCGGCGCCACCGGCGGGGTTATGGCCACCATCAAGCCAGAGTTCGGAATTTTCCGGCAGAAGCTCAACCAGCGGACCCTCAGACAGACGCTGCATCCGCGCCGGCCAATAGGTG
>JAESRD010000224.1 GCA_016764835.1 Paracoccaceae bacterium
AAAATCGGCCAAAAACGGGCGCGAGCCGTCATGGTCACCAGACTGCACAACCAGCCCCAGCGAGCGGATGCGCCCGGTTTTGATCGCTTGCGCATGCGACAGCGGATGATAGCCAAGTTTCTTGGCCATCTGCGCCACCCGGTTGCGGGTTTGGTCAGAAATATCGGGGTAGCCGTTCAGCGCCCGCGACACCGTGCTCTTGGTCACACCCAGCGCATCAGACACGTCTGATATCGTCACACGGCGGTTATGTGCGGCGGCTGAATTTTGTGCTGGAAAACCGGTCATACTCACCTCCCCGACTCATAGCTTCGGGTCCGAAACCGGTTTCGGCAACGCCTTTTTACATTTATTTGCTTTCCGCAATTTTGCAGCCGCCCGCCCACTTATGTGGCGCGGGCAGCGACGAACATGGTATTCGTCCGACTGCGTTCGGCTAGATGGCGCGCAGATCAGACAGCTTTGGCAATGATAAATACACCAGATTTTTCCTTGGGCTGCCAGGTGAGCACTATCTCAAAACCAGCACGCTCAAGGCTGCCTGTCAGCTTGTCTCGCGACGGAAAATTGAGGTAGGGCAACAGCCGCAATGCCGAGCCAACACTCAATACAGCCCGCGTAAATCCGCCAATACTTTCGGACAGCGCCGAGCTTGAAACAAAGTAGCCGCCGGGCTTGGTCAGACGGCGCACATTGGCCAATGTCACGTCAAGATCAGGCAAGAGATGCAAGATACTCATGCCCAGAACGATGTCATAACACGGTGCATCAGCCAGCCAATCTTCGAGCGTAGATTGCTCAAAAGTCACATTGCTCACCCCGGCGGCTTCGGCTTTGCCACGGGCAATAGCGATCATTTTATGTGCATAATCGGTGGCATCAATATGAGCGACAAAGGGCGCATGGGTCAGCGCGGTAGAGCCTGTGCCACAGCCAAACTCGAACAACCGCATATCGGGAGAAAACAGCGCCTGCGTTTGCTCAAGCTTGTACTGATAGGCCGCCTCATCGGCGATAGGGTTCTTGGCATAGGTCTTGGCAATAAGGTTCCAAAATCCGGTAGATCTGGTCATTGTTTTGTCCATTTTATTGGGGCATGGGCGTGAAACTCAGGCCGAGGGCTTATCAAAGGAAAACACCTCTTCAAGCGGCAGGTTGAAAACGTCAGAAATCAAAAATGCCAGTTCGAGCGAGGGCGAATATTTGGCATTTTCAATGGCGACAACGGTTTGGCGGGTAACACCTATCTTCTCGGCCAAAACCTTTTGCGTCATCTCATCCGCGTTAAAGCGTAAGCGCCTGATATTGTTGGATACGAGGGGTCTTTTTGCCATAAGCTAAACACCCCGTCTCCATAAAAACATCTTGGTAAGATTTCCAAAAAGGTCACCGATAGCGAAGGAAAAGAAGATGCAATTAAGCGCCGCAAGGGCGGTCCAACCAAAGAAAGCCAAGGCAATAATCGACATTATAAACCCGGCAGAAACCGCGAGAATTGATACTTTCGTGCCCCAGCTGCCTATCTGCCTGTCGCGTTCATCAACAATTAATACAGGGTCTGGCGTGTTGGTGACGATTGCAAAAAGGATCGTGGCGAGAATGGTCAAAACGATCATCGAGACGATCGAGATCGGGATGATCCAAAGCACCGTGCGCGCCCATATTTTCACCGCATCGGGGCCCGCGAAAGCACCTGCTTCATTCATGCCAGACAATTTGAGCGCCAGATAAATGATCACGGCAAGCGCGCTAAAAATGGCAATAAGATTGCTGCGTTCCTCATGGGTCATGCTTGTATCGCTCCCGAATCAATATCAAATAACTTTGACACTAAGTATGTATTTCCATACTTGGTGTCAAATATTATATACACGTCAATCCGCACATACACCGTCCAGCTGCTGATAATTATCAGGTCAACTCGGCTCTCTGGGCGCGCTATCTGGCGAAAACCACGGCTCTATCAGCTCAGGCCCCGCCGCCCGGTTTGAGTTGACCGCCGGATCAACCCGATGAAAGCCCAGCGCCTCTTCAGGGGCGGCGCGCATAAGCGGCGCAGCGCCGTGGCCCGCCTCACCCAGCCATAATGCCCAGTCATCTGGCGGCAGCAGCACAGGCATGCGGTGATGGATCTGCCCCATGGTTTTATTCGCGGCAATTGTCACAATCGCGCAGCTGGGCTGCACCGCGCCCTCCTGCTCAAAATCTTGCCAAACACCGGCAAAAACCAGTGGCTGTTTGTCGGTGCGGGTAATGTACCACGGCAACCGGGTTTTGGGCGCGGCCAAGGTCCATTCATAAAACCCAGAGGCGATGATCAGACAACGCCGCCTGCGGGCCGCATCGCCAAAGGCCGGCTTTTGGGCGATGGTCTCGGCGCGGGCATTTATCAGCAGCGGCCCGTCCGCCAGCGCGTTGTACCAGCGCGGCACAAAGCCCCAGCGCATGGGGCGCAACGCCCGGCGACCAGCATCAGCAGTCACCGTATGTATCTGGTTTGTCGGACAAATGTTGTAGTTCGGCACATCAGCGAGGGTGTTGGACGGCACAGCGTCAAACATCTGCACCATGGCCTCATGCGGCAGGGTCAACGCCATACGGCCGCACATTTAACGCGGCCCTGCGGCGGGCAAAATGGTCATCAACATAGCCGAACCCCTTTTGCTATTGCCCCACATTAGCGCGAATACCCGCTACAAAAAAGGGCCGGTGCATCCGCTGCACCGGCCCCAATTTATTAGCCAAACACCCGCTTACTTTATGTTAATGCGGCCATCAGTATACGGCGTGTATGGGCCCATTGATGCCATGAACTCAGCTGTCACATCGGCCAGATCGGGGCCAAAGTCATAAGCATTCATCGCGTCTTTGAACATAGAGTAGCCGTCGCCGCCGTTGCGCACGTAGTTGTTGGACACAACACCGTAGGTAGCGGCAAGATCAATCGCTGCACCGCCGACCATGACCTCAGATACCCGCGCACCCGGCTCAGCCGACAGATCAACAGTGAAGGTGATACCTGCCACTTGTGGGAACCGGCCTGCGCCCTCCTCAACCTGTGACACACCGTTTTCAAGTGCTTCGACCATAACCGCACCGGTTACTTGGAAAGTTGAAAGCGTGTTCTGAAACGGCAGCACTGTCAGCACTTCGCCCATTGTCACTTCGCCGGCATCAATGCTGGCACGGATACCACCGCCATTTTGGATAGCGATCTGAACACCTTGGTCAGCCACACGCGCCAACATTGCGTCGGCAATCAGGACGCCCATCGTGCATTCCATGGCCCGGCAAACATCGCGGCTACCGTCGATCAACTCAGCGGATTCAGCCACAACACGGGTGCGGATCTCTTCGAGCGGAATAGCCAGTTCGGCAATACGCTCAACCACAGCGGCATCTTCAGCAACGTTACCGTCCATGATGATCGGGCCGCCTGAGGCTTCGGTGATAACGCCGTTATCATCAAAGGTCACGTTCAGCTCGCCAAGATAACGGCCGTAAGCATAGGCCTGCACGATCGCCGTATCGCCAACCATTGTCGGGTACGGGCCATCGGCACCTTCATCAGTGCTCGACAGATATGTGTTGGAGTGGCCACCGATGATGATATCGACGCCGGTTGTTGCCGCGGCAACTTCCATATCAACCGCATAGCCAGAGTGGCTGAGCACGATGATCTTATCGACGCCCTGCGCTGTCAGCGCATCAACTTCAGCCTGAACCGCTTCGGCTGGGTCGGTGAAGATGATATTGTCGCCGGGGCTGGCCAGCTCGCCGGTGTTTTGTGGTGTCAGGCCAATAAGACCGTAGCGCTCGCCTGCCTGCTCAATGATAGTAGATTTCATCAGCACGTCAGCCAGCAATGGCTCGCCAGATACATCGGCGTTGGACATCAGAACCGGGAAGTTTACCGCATCCATAAAGCCGCGCAGCACTTCTGGGCCATCGTCAAACTCGTGGTTGCCGACGGTCATGGCGTCATAGCCAAGCTGGTTCATGAACTCAGCGGCCATCGCACCTTTATAATAGGTGTAAAACAGCGTGCCCTGGAACTGGTCGCCGCCATCAAGCAGCAGCGAGTTGTTCGAGCGGGCACGGGCCTCGGCCACGGCCGTTACCAAACGGGCTGTGCCGCCAAAACATTCGCCGGCGGTGTTGTCTTCTGCCGAGCAACCAGAATCGTATTTGCTGATTGGCTCAAAACGGGCGTGAAAGTCATTTGTGTGAAGAACGGTAAGCGTTGAGTCTGCGGCGGCAGCGCCAACAGACAGCGCAAGCGCGCAAGTCGTCACGAGAAAACGGGAAAGCATAGGTAAAAACCCCCTGGTTTGTTTATGGGCCAGATGTTGGGACGGATCAGCAGCTTGGTCAACGGCCCATTCTGGTTATGGCTATATTAACCGCAAATAACGTGGCGATGACAGTATCTCATTATCACAAATTGAGCTGCTTTGGCGGTCAGCATTAAGAAATGCTGGCTTGACGGGTGGCGCTGGGGCCGCCATCACGCCGGTATGTTGATCTACAAAATATTGCGCGCCGATGAATGGGCGCAGCTGCAAAGCAAAGGCACGAGCACAGGTGCGCCGATTGATGTGGCCGATGGGTACATCCATATCTCAACCGGTGAGCAGGTGGCTGAAACTCTGGCCCGCCATTTCGCTGGCGAAGACGGGCTGATGCTTTTGGCCCTCGAATCTGAGGCGCTCGGCACTGGGCTGTTGTGGGAGCCGTCGCGCGGTGGCGCTTTGTTCCCTCATCTTTATGGGCCTTTGCGGCTGTTTGATGTCATCTGGTCGCGGCCTATAGCGCTGAACGGTGCGGTCCACGAACTGCCTGTCCTCGGATGAGTGCGTTTGAGCGCGCGGGCATGGCGCTGATGCACCGGCTCGACCCTGAACGCGCCCATATGGCCGCACTTTTGGCATTGCGCGCCGGGCTTGGCCCGCGTGGCGGCCCTGTGCGCTCGGCGCGGCTGACCACTGAGCTTGCCGGGCTGACGCTGCCCAACCCAATCGGCCTAGCGGCTGGCTTTGACAAAAACGCCGTGGCCCTCGCCCCGCTGGCCCGCACGGGGTTTGGCTTTCTTGAAGTCGGGGCGATCACGCCACATGCGCAGCCGGGCAACCCGCGCCCGCGCCTGTTTCGGCTTGATGAAGACAAAGCCGCGATAAACCGCTTTGGCTTTAACAATGACGGCATGAAGGCTGCCGCCGCCAAGCTGGCCCAGCGCCCGGCTGGCGCGACTATTGGCCTCAACCTTGGCGCTAACAAAGACAGCACCGACCGCGCTGGTGATTTCGCCCAAGTGCTCAGCCATTGTGGCGCGCATCTTGACTTTGCCACCGTCAATGTCTCGTCGCCCAACACCGAGCGGCTGCGTGACCTGCAAGGCCCGGCAGCGCTCAAAGCTCTGCTGGCAAGGGTGATGGAGGCCAATGCGGCCCTGCCTCGCCCCCTGCCGATCTTTCTCAAAATAGCGCCCGATCTTGACGGCGAGGCGCTGGCGCAGATCGCGCAAGTCGCCCAAGAAGCCAAGCTGGCCGCGATAATTGCCACCAATACCACCCTTGCGCGCGACAGGCTGCGCAGCCCCCATGCCGGGCAAAAAGGCGGCCTCTCAGGCGCGCCATTGTTCGAGCGCTCAACCCGTATTTTGGCCCAGCTCTCGGCGCTGACCACCTTGCCGCTTATCGGCGTCGGCGGCATCGCCACGGCCGAACAGGCCTATGCCAAGCTCAAAGCCGGGGCCAGCGCGGTGCAGCTATATACGGCGATGGTGTTTGGCGGTATCTCGCTGGCCAATGAAATAGCCACCGGGCTAGACGCGCTGCTTGCGCGCGACGGCGTGGCCAATGTGGCCGATATTGTTGGCACCGGGCGCGGCGACTGGCTCTAAATCCGCCGCATCTCTTTGTTATAGCTGCGCCACATCGTCAGCCCACGGGCAATGTTGAGCACCATCAGCGCCGCCCATAGCCCATGGTTACCAAAGAGCGGCAGCAGAACGGCCAAAGCCGCGCAATAGATCAGCACGGACAGCAACATGGCATTGCGCATGGAGCCGGTCCAAGTGGCGCCGATGAAGATGCCATCAAACATCCAAGCGGCAATGCCAAATACGGGCGAGAGTGCCGCCCAGAACAGGTAGTTGCGCGCCGCTTCCCGCACATCTGGTGATGTAACCATCAGGTCAATCAGCAGACCACCAGCCAGCCAAAAGAATGCCCCCAGCAGCAGCGCGCCGCCAACACCCCATTGGCTACATATCCGTGCAGCTTGCGAGACCCGGTTGCGTTTTTCTTCGCGGCTAAGCGTGCCTTGAACCGCACCGATTGTCGCCCCGACCAACGCCTCGGCTGCAAAGGCAAAACCGTCAAGTGCAAAGGCGGTAAGTTCAAGAAATTGCAAAAGAACTTGGTTTGCGGCCAGCCGCACATCACCCAGAGCCGCGCCAAAAAACATAAAGCTCATAAACGCGCCTTGCAGGGCGACAGAGCGGATCATTATATCGGCATTGACCAGCAGCATGCGCTTGAGTTTGCGCCGGTCAAACACCCGCGCCCAGTCGCGCCAGCCCGGCCCGGCAAAGACCGGGCGGCACAGCAGCAGCCCGAGCGCCAGCCCAGACCATTCGGCAATAAGCGTGGCCAATGCCACGCCCTCAACACCCCAGCCCAGGTGCAGCACGAACCAAAGATCAAGCCCGATATTGAGCCCGTTCATCCACAGCTGAAGCACAAAAACCCGGCCCGTGCGGCCAACCGCCACCAGCCAGCCAGTGATCGCATAAAGCATGATCGTGGCCGGCGCGCCCCATATGCGCACTTCCAGATATTGGCGGGTCAGGGTTTCAACCTCGGCACTGGCGGGCGACAACGCGAAGGCGGCGCGAAACAGCATGATTTGGAGCAGCATTATGCCCAGCCCGGCGGCCAGCCCGATCATCATTGCCCGCGAAAAGATAGCGCTGCTTTCAGCCGTGTCACCGGCGCCATGCGCCTGCGCCACCAGCCCGGTTGTGCCCATGCGCAAAAAACCAAACAGCCAGTAGATTGCCGTTAGAATAACCGCGCCAATGCCGACAGCGCCGACCGGTGCCGCAAGGCCCATTTGGCCAATAACGCCAGTGTCGATAATGCCCAAAAGCGGCACAGTCGCGTTAGACAACACGATCGGTCCGGCGATTGTCAGGACTTGGCGGTGGGTCAC
Source organism: Paracoccaceae bacterium (assembly GCA_016764835.1). Next base: position 7,216 of record JAESRD010000224.1, read on the forward strand.
AGGCTTTTGCATGATCGTCCTATTTCTGTATGACCGTTCTAGTCGTCGCTGGACGGCATAAGAAAATGCCCGGTCGCTTGGGCAAATAGCTTGCTGCGATTATCTTGCCATGCCTCAACCCGTACATTGGCAAAACGGCGGCCAAACCGGGTCACCGTGGCCCGCGCATAGGCGTCACGCGGCAGGCCGGATCGTAGGTAATCAACTGTTATATCAATGGTTTTTGGCAGCTTGAGCGGCTCTTGCGGTGCAGTCCCGGCTTCCATGCCTTCCCACATCATCACCCATGACAGTTCGATAATCGCGGTAATTTCAAGAAACGCCGCCGTCGCCCCGCCATGAATAGCAGGCAACATTGGGTTGCCAATAAGCGCGGGCTTAAACGGCAATACCGCCGTCAGCTCATCGCCGCGCCGGTCAAACTGCACGCCAAGAAAGTTGATATAAGGCACCCGCCCCACCAGCGCCTCTAGGGCTGCATTGCGCCGGGCTTTGACTTCTTCAACTGGCTCTGGCGTATTCATTTTGGCTGCTCCACGGCAAAGGCTGCGGTGGCGGTGGCCACCGGGCGGCTGGTATCATCATCGGTTGCCACTGCGCGCACGAAGGCGACAGAGCGGGTGACCTGATAGCATTCTGCGGTGGCGGTTATGCTCTGGCCGGGCACGGCCGGGCGCATATAATCAATCCGCAGATCAAGGGTCGCGGTGCTTGCCGCCGCATCAGGATGCGCCAACACCGCTAGCCCGCAGCAGGTGTCCATCAACGCCGACACAGCGCCGCCATGGATAACGCCCGTATCAGGGTCGCCGACAAATTTCTTGTCCCACTCCATCATAATAACGGCCCGGCCCTCGTCCAGTTCTTTGAGCTTCATGCCCAGCGCCACGGCATGCGGCAAGGCTGGCACAAAACCCTCTTTGAGTTGGCGGAGTATCTCGGAGTGCGTTGCTGGATCGTCTGACATGATAGCTACCTTTTCGGCCCCCCAAATTGATGACAAACAGTGCCAAAACTGGGGTCGGAAGCGCGACAATAGTATACATCTTCGGCCATACAAGCCGCATTGTGACGAAACGGTTGCCCCAAAGCTGGCGCAGCGCTATCTTCAAAAGGTAGGGGAGTCAGTTTAATGACACAGACGATGACACATGAGCATCTTTCCTTTAAACAAATGTGCGCCAAATACGATGTCACACCGCGCACATTGCGCTATTATGAATATATTGAACTGCTGTCTCCTGATCGCGAAGGCAGATCGCGGTTCTATGGGGCAAAAGAACAAGCCAGAATGACGCTGATCATGCGCGGCCGCCGCTTTGGCTTTGCGCTTGAAGATATTCGCCGTTGGCTGCTGATCTATGAAAAAGACGGCACTGAAGCGCAAATGAAGCACTGGATTGACCGGGCCGATGAACAGCTAGATGAGCTGGCCCAACAGCGTGCGCAACTGGATGAAACCATATTAGAGCTAAAAACTCTTCGCGACGAAACGGCACGTTCATTGTCCTGATCTAAAGGCCTGATCTATAAATCAGTGCCGACGCAAAACATGACCCCACCGGCGGCAATTGCCGCAATTTTGACCTGACCCAGCGTTATTAACTCTGTGACGTTGGGTAGTATTTACGTAAACGTAAGCTTTTGTTCTA
>JAESRD010000225.1 GCA_016764835.1 Paracoccaceae bacterium
ACGATCTGCATGACCAACTCGCCCGCCGTGACCAGCGTTTCTTTATTAGCCAGCGCCAAAGTGCCGCCGCGTCGCAAAACTTCTAGCCCCGGCGGCAGGCCCGCAGCCCCAACGATCGCCGACATTACAATGTCAGCCGGACGAGCGCCGACCTCGGCAATGGCCGCCGCACCGGCGGCAACTTCGATACCCGTGCCACTGAGCATTTCGCTAAGCGGGGCAAACAAATCTTCCTCAGAGGTCACAGCCAGCTTAGCGCCGAGCCGTTTGGCATCGGTAGCCAGCCGCACAATATTGCGCGCACATGTCAGGGCGACGGTTTGGTATTTTTCGGGGGAGCGGCTAACAAGGTCTATGGTGTTTTGGCCAACAGACCCGGTCGCGCCCAGAATTGAAATCGTCTTCACGCGGCCCATCCTGACAAGCCCAGAGCCGCCAGAAGCGCCACACAAAGGGCGGCGGCGGTCAGCGCATCGAACCTGTCCATAACACCGCCATGGCCGGGAATAAGCGCTGAGCTGTCTTTGACACCGACATGGCGTTTGAGCGCACTTTGGCCGATATCGCCCATTTGCCCGGCAAAGCAAACCAGCACCGAGAGCAGGATGATTGAGGCGCCAGCAGCGCCAGACAGCCAAAGCACCACGCCAAGCGCCGCCGCGCCAAGCCAACCAGCCAACGTACCGGACCATGTTTTCTTGGGGCTAATGCTCGGCCAAAACTTTGGCCCGCCAAGGCTGCGACCGGCAAAATAACCGGCAACATCGCTGATGATCACCACGCCGATCAGCCAGAATGTTCCGGCCACACCGGCATCGGTACGCAGATTTATCAGGGCAATACCGCTGAGCATGATCGCTAAAGCATAAATCACGGGGCGCAAGCCGCGGCCCTTTTTATGGCCAAACCAGCCAAGCCCGAGCGCAAGGGCAAGGACGCCAAGCGCGAAGATCGGCAGGCTGGCATAAAGCAACAACAGCACAAAGCCGCCACCAGCAAACTGTATGGCCAATCCGCGTTCCTCAGGAAATAACATCGGCCACAGCTCATAGAGCATGGCCCCGCAAGCCAGCCCAATGAGGGCCGCAAAAACAACACCGCCCATCAGCACAGCCACCAGACCAACAGAAACCATGACAACAGCCGAAATCAGCCGAGGCCGCAGGTCAGCCCATTGTGTAGAAGGTTTTGAGGCCGGGTCGCGCACCGCCCTCAGACCCTGGCCGCGCCAAAGCGACGGTCGCGTTTGGCGTAGTTCTTGATAATAGTGGCAAATTCGCCTTCGTCAAAGTCGGGCCAAAGCGTGTCGATGAATTCATATTCGGCATAGGCCGATTGCCAGAGCAGGAAGTTTGAGATACGCGCCTCGCCGCTGGTGCGGATGACCAGATCTGGATCAGGCAAAAACCGCGTATCGAGAAAACTGGCCAGCTTTTCGGCGTTGACGTCTTTATAGCTCAGACGGCCACGCTCTATTTCATAGGCCAGCAATTTTGCCGCGCGCGTTACCTCATCGCGGCCACCATAGTTAATGGCAATGGTCAAATGCACACGGTCATTATCGGCCGTTTGCATCTCTAGCCCGTCCATCAGGCTGACAAGTTTGGCCTCAAGCCGCACCCTGTCGCCAATAAACCGCACCCGCACGCCACGGTCGCAAAGTGACTTGGCCTCGCGTTCAATATAGCGCCGAAACAGCGCCATAAGGCCGGCGACTTCAGACTGGGTGCGCTTCCAATTCTCGGTCGAAAACGCAAATATTGTTAGGTATTTAACACCAAGGTCAGGACATGCTTCGACGATTTCGCGCACCCGCTTGGCCCCGGCATGATGCCCGAACAAGCGTGGCCGATTGCGCTGCTGCGCCCAACGGCCATTGCCATCCATGATGATAGCAACATGCTTTGGACCGGCCGCCTCGGGCGGCTCTGTCTGCTCGTCTCGGGCCATACGGCCTCCCTTTGCCTTGCAGGTTAAACCTGCATAATTTCGGCTTGCTTGAATTCCAGCGCCTCATCGACCGCTTTAATGAAGCGGTCGGTCAGCTCCTGCACCTCAGTTTCCCAGAATTTCTGGTCATCCTCGGATATGCCGTCAGCTTTGGCTTTCTTAATCTGGTCCATACCATCGCGGCGCAGGTTGCGCACAGATATGCGCGCATTCTCGCCGAAACCACCGGCAACCTTGGTCAGCTCGCGGCGGCGTTCTTCGTTAAGGTCAGGGATCGGCAGCATAATAATAGTACCGTTCAGCTGAGGGTTAATCCCCAGCCCGCTTTCCATAATCGCTTTTTCAGCCGCGCCAACCAATGGTTTGTCCCAGATATTTACCGTAACCATACGCGGTTCTGGCACATTAACCGTTCCTACTTGATTAATAGGTGTGAGGCTGCCGTAAGCATTTACCATAATCGTATCAAGCATGGCCGCCGAGGCGCGCCCGGTGCGCAGGGAAGAGAATTAGCCCGCAGCGCAGAAATTGCACCTTCCATGCGGCGGTTTAAATCATCAGTATCGAGTTCAAAATCATCTGACATATCAGTGCTCTGCCTGTTCTTGGCCTATTCCGGTCGGCTTATTGCGCGGCCGCTTCATGTGCTTTTAAGGGATCGGCGGGCGGTTGTATAGTTAATCAACTGCGCAAATACTTGGCAGATTATTGAGATGTTTGGCGCAGATATTGTGCAAAAATATAATTTTCTGTGCCACGCCGCGTGTCAGCTGGCTAGTCATGCACGATCGTAAACGTACCCTTACCGGCCAAGATACCGCGGAACCCGCCCGGCTCATCAAGTGAGAAGACAATGATCGGCATTGAATTGTCACGCGCAAGCGCAATAGCACTCGCGTCCATGACGCCGAGATGCTGCATAAGCACATCATCATAGCTGATTTTGTCATAGCGTTTGGCCTGTGGGAACTTATTCGGGTCCATATCATAAACACCGTCAACCTTGGTGCCTTTGAAAATTGCCTCGCAGCTCATCTCATTGGCCCGCAAAGTTGCCGCTGTATCGGTGGTAAAGTACGGGTTGCCTGTACCGGCAGCAAAAATGCAGACCCGCTTTTTCTCAAGGTGGCGCACGGCGCGGCGGCGAATATACGGCTCGCAAACTTGGTCCATCGGGATAGCGCTGATCACACGGGTATGAATACCTTGGCCCTCAAGGGCTGCCTGCATGGCCAGCGCGTTCATTACCGTGGCCAACATGCCCATATAGTCAGCCGTGGTCCGCTCCATGCCCTGCGCAGAGCCTTGCAGCCCGCGAAAGATATTGCCGCCGCCGATCACCATGCAGATCTCAACGCCCATATCATGGACCGATTTGACCTCAGCCGCGATCCGCTCAACCGTTGGCGGATGCAGGCCAAAACCTTGGTCGCCCATCAACGCTTCGCCGGAGATTTTTAACATGACCCGCTTGTATGTCGTTTGCTCCAAATCGATCATGACCATCTCCTATGCGCTCTTGGCTTTTGCTGACGCGCTAAATGTCGCAAAAGGAGGTGAGGTTCAATGCCTCCCACCGGGATGGCGCAATAAAACGCCTATAATTTGGTTTACAGGCGCTAGGCCCAACATTTGGCTGGCCTGAACAAGGATACTGAACGGATGAGCCACAACATTGATTTGTCAGCCATTAGCGCCGCCCAGCCGGTGGTGATTGCCGGGCCGACGGCCAGCGGCAAATCGGCCTTGGCGCTGCATATCGCTGAGACCACTGGTGGTGTGATCATCAACGCCGATGCGCTTCAGGTCTTTGCCGGTTGGCAAGTGCTAACCGCGCGGCCCAGTGCGGCCGAGCTGGCCCGTGCGCCGCATCAGCTTTATGGCCATGTGCCTGTTGAAGCCACCTATTCGGTTGGCCAATGGCTGCGCGACATTGGCCCCCTGCTTACCGGGCCGCAGCGCCCGATCATTGTCGGCGGTACAGGGTTGTATTTTACCGCCCTGACCGCAGGGCTGGCTCCTATCCCGCCGACGCCGCCTGACATCCGCACCGAGGCTGATCGGCTCACCCTGCCCGCTCTGCTCGCTGATCTCGACAGCCTCACCAAGGACCGGATTGACTGCGCCAACCGCGCCCGTGTTCAGCGCGCTTGGGAAGTGTTGCGCACCACTGGCCGCGGGCTGGCCGTCTGGCAAGATGACACCCCGCCGCCGCTGCTGCCGCGCGCTGATTGCGCCGCCTTCGTGCTCGACGCGCCGCCCAGCTGGCTGACGCCGCGCATTGAGGCCCGCTTTGACATCATGCTCCAAACCGGCGCGCTAGAGGAGGCCCGCGCAATGGCGTTGAATTTTTCGCCAAATCACCAATCATCAAAAGCGATCGGCGCCGCCGAACTGGTGGCACATATATCAGGTGAGACCAGCCTAGACGCCGTGCGCGCCCGCGTTGCCGTGCTGACGCGGCAATATGCAAAACGCCAGCGCACATGGTTTCGCGCCCGGATGAAAGACTGGCAAATCATTCCGGCGGGTTAATCGGCCCCTACCCAAACCGCCCGAACCGGGCTAGGGTTAACAAACCTTATTGAAGTGGCGCAGTTTTGCCTAACCCAAACCCCAAAAGCCTGAGCCTCACCGCGATTGGCCATATCAATGTCGAAAGCCGCTGGCGCTCGGAAGCCATGCGTAGCCATAGCGCGCCACGTTTGCTGTATTTCACCAAGGGGCAAGGCCGTATCACCATTGCTGGGCTGACCAGCGGCTACGGCGCCAACAACCTCATCTTCATCCCCAGCGGCACCATGTATGGCTATGAGATAGGGCAAACTGCCTTTGGCTATTTGCTGACCATCCCCCCGGCTATGGTAAATGATTGGCCCGATGAGCCAGTGCATTTGCGGCTGCGCGATGTCACTG
>JAESRD010000226.1 GCA_016764835.1 Paracoccaceae bacterium
AGATTCCGGCGCCGCCCATAAAATGGTCACCTCGCATCTGCGACTGGCCGCCAAAATCGCTATGGGCTACCGTGGCTACGGGCTGCCGCAGGCCGAGGTTATTTCCGAGGCCAATGTCGGCCTGATGCAGGCTGTCAAACGCTTTGATCCTGAAAAGGGTTTTCGTCTGGCGACCTATGCCATGTGGTGGATCAGAGCCAGCATTCAGGAATATGTGCTGCGGTCATGGAGCCTCGTTAAGCTCGGCACCACCAGCGCGCAAAAGAAGTTGTTCTTTAATCTGCGTAAAGCCAAAAACCGTATTGGGGCGCTCGAAGAGGGCGATCTGCGGCCAGAAAACGTGACCCGCATTGCCGCCGATCTTGGCGTGACCGAAAAAGAAGTGATCTCGATGAACCGGCGCATGTCGGGCGGCGATGCTTCGCTTAACGCCATGGTCGGCTCGGACGGTGACAGCGCGACCCAGTGGCAAGATTGGCTGGAAGACGAAGATGCAGACCAAGCGGGCGACTATGCCGACCGTGATGAGCTGGAAATTCGCCGTGAAATGCTGGCCAAAGCCATGACGATTTTGAACGACCGCGAGCGCGATATTTTGATGCAGCGCCGCTTGCAGGATAGTGTTGTCACGCTTGAGACCCTGTCTGGCCAATACGGTGTTAGCCGTGAGCGGATCCGTCAGATTGAGGTGCGCGCTTTTGAGAAGCTGCAAGAAAAGATGCAGGAGCTGGCCAAAGACAAAGGTCTGCTTGAAGACGCATAGCGTGGCTGATCATTCGACATGTGCGCTGAAGTGGCTATGCTGCTTTGGCGCATATGCAAGAGCCGCCCATTAGGTGGCCAGTAACAGCCGGTTTGCGCCGCCGGGGGGAGATATCGTGACACATCCAGTAAAGTGGGGCATTTTGGGTGCCTCCAACTTTGCCAAAAGCTCAATGGCGCCAGCGATCCATGCGGCCAAGGGCGCGCAGCTTGCCGCCTTGGCCACGTCCAGCCCGGCAAAGGCAGAAGGCTTTTTGGCCTTCGCACCGCAGATGCAGGTTCATAGCAGCTATGAAGCTCTGCTGGCCGACCCTCAGATTGAAGCGGTCTATGTGCCGCTGCCAAACCACCTGCATATCGAATGGGCGCTCAAGGCGCTCGACGCTGGCAAACATGTGCTGGTTGAAAAACCACTGGCCATGCAGGCGGACGGCTTTGACGCCGTGATCGCCAAACGCGACGCCACCGGGCTGCTGGCCGCCGAGGCCTATATGATCGTGCATCATCCGCAGTTTATCCGCGCCCGCGAAATGGTGCAGGGCGGCGAGATTGGCAGGCTGGTTCATGTTGACGCGGTGTTCAGCTATGACAACCGCAATATGGATAATATCCGCAACCGGCCAGAGACTGGCGGCGGCGGGCTGCCCGATATTGGTGTCTATACTTTTGGCGCGGTGCGGTTCGTGTCTGGCCAAGAGCCGGTGGCGATAACCAACACCAATCTGCGGTTTGAGAACGGTGTTGATACCTTTGCCCAGATCACCGCCGCCTTTGCTGATTTTAGCTATACGTCACTGGTTTCCATGCGGATATTCCCACGCCAAGAGATTGTTTTTCATGGTGAAAAGGGTGTGATCAAGCTGACTTGCCCGTTTAACGCCGGCACTTTTGACCAAGCCGAGCTGGAGCTGTCAACCGGGGCAAACACCCGCACGGTATTGCGCTACCCCAATGTGAACCAATATGTGTTGCAGGTAGAGAACTTTTGCCGCTCCTTGCGCGAAAGTGTCGCCTATCCGTGCCCGCTCGAATTTAGCCAAAAAACACAAGCCATGATCGATATGGTTTATGCCGCAGACCGGCAAAAGCAAGGTTGAGGAGACCAGCATATGAATGAGTTTGATGATGGTACGATTGAGCTGGAAGAGCCGGGCCGCGGCACGCCCAAGCAACCCGCCGAAAGTATCTGGAAGCGCCTGCTTTGGATGGTTCTAATTGCGATCATGATCAGCCTTGCCCAGACGGTTTTGCTTGTCACCATGATCATCCAATTCGTGATCATGCTGACCAATAAAGGTGAGCCGAATGAGCGGATTAGTGAGTTTGGCACCTCACTCGGCATTTGGATCGCCAAGGCGGCGCGGTTCCAAACGGCGGGCAGCGAAGTGCGGCCATGGCCTTGGACAGACCTCGACTAAAAACTGGCGCGCGCGCCTATTCAAGCCGGGCGCGCAAGACCCGCAGCATGTTCTCGCCCATGACTTTGCGCACCTGCTCTTCGCTCAAGCCCGCGCTGAGCAGAGCATGGGTTAGGGCGGGCAGCTCTGAGGCATCAAACCCGGTGCCAACCGAGCCGTCAAAGTCTGAGCCGAGTGAGACATGGTCTTCGCCAACGGCGGCAATGGCCGCGACAATAACATTGGCGATCCCGGCCGGACTAATCGGGCCACAAACAACATCTGCCCAATAGCCAATGCCGATCACCCCGCCAGTGGCGGCGATCTCGCGCATCAGATCATCTGGGTAGTTGCGCTGCACGTCGCAGACCGAATGCAGCCCGGTATGGCTGACAATCAGCGGGATATCGGTCATGGCCAGAACATCCCGCGCGACTTGGGCGCTTGAATGGGCCAGATCAATGACCATGCCGCGGTTGGCAACAGAGGCGACAACATCGCGGCCAAACCCGGTCAGCCCGGCGCCAGACTGGCCATGCAGCGAGCCGCCCAGCGCATTATCAAAGAAATGATGCAGGCCGATGACGCGGTAGCCAGCCTCTTCCAGCCGGTCAAGATTGGCCAAGCTGCCCTCTAGCGCATGGCCGCCCTCAATGCCCAGCATGGCACCAATAAGCGGCGCGCCCTCGGCCCGTGCGGCCAGTACGGCCTCAAGATCGGCGGCGCTGCGGATGATTTTGAGCATGTCTGGCGCGTCTTGTTCAAACCCGTGCAGCTTCTCGGCCTGATAAAGTGCGCGCTCTGTCAGGCTGGTCCATGTCCGCAGCGGCCAGAGCTGGCCAAAGGCGATAAGGGTAATATTATCAAAGGCATCATCAGTATTGCTGTCATAGTTCTGCCCGGCGGGTGACTTGGTGACGGCGGTAAATACTTGCAGGCCAACGCCGCCCTCGGCCAGGCGCGGCAGGTCAACTTGGCCATAATCGGCGCGCTCAGTCAGGTCGCGGTTCCACAGCAGGCTATCGGCATGCCAGTCGCCAACAAACAGCGTGTCATGCAGGGCTTGGGCGGCGGGCGATACTGGATAGGGCGCGTGGGCCTCGACAGTATTGCGCGACTTTTCGACAATCGCGGGCGCAAAAGCCCAGAAAGCGGCAACGCCGATAACCGCCAGACCAAGCACAGACAAAACCACCCATTTGAGAAAACGTAGCATTTTGGACCCCTTTGCGCCGAGGCTAGGGCGGTAATGCGGTGATTTCCAGTAAAAACGCGGGCTAGCCGTGCATTGGCAGTTCGAGAACAAAGATGTTTTGCGGGCCGGAGCGGCCATCAGCAACGATCTCGGGTTGCTGCACCCAGCCAGCGGATTTGTAGACATGTAAGGCCGCTGCATTATCGCTGTTTACCGTCAGATAAAGGCGGGCCAAGGCAGGGTATTGCACGGCCAAATAGGCGGGCAGGGCGGCCAGAGCGCTGCTGCCTATGCCTTGGCCCTGAACCTGCGCGCCGACCAAAAAGCCGCGCATGCCCCATGCGTTGGGGCCGGCATGGGCAAAGGCACTGTCGATTTTGAAGAAGCCCACGACCTCAGCCCCGCGCCGGATGATGTGAAACATATCCGTTGGCGGGGCTTTGTGGGTCATATCGGCAATCGGATGTAGATATCTGTCTTGCCCCGGCGCCAGTGTCAGATGTTGGACGATTTCAAAACTTGGTTCAAAATCTAGTCCAATATCTGCGCGCGGCAGCGGGGCAAGGCTGATCACTCTTCCATAGCTTCCAGCTCGTCGATCATGCCGGCGATCATGTTCAGACCCTTGTCCCAAAACGACGGATCTGAGGCATCAAGCCCGAACGGGGCCAGCAGTTCTTTGTGATGTTTAGAGCCGCCAGCTTTGAGCATCTGGTAGTACTTTTCTTGGAAGTCTGGGTCGCCTTCCTCGTAAGCGGCATAGAGCGCATTGACCAAGCCGTCGCCAAACGCATAGGCGTAGACATAAAACGGCGAGTGGACGAAGTGCGGAATATAGGCCCAGAAGGTTTCATATCCTTCAACGAATTCAAAGACATCGCCGAGGCTTTCGCCCTGAACTGACATCCACAGCTTGCCGATATCGTCTGGCGTCAGCTCGCCCTTGGCCCGGGCGGCATGCAACTTGCACTCAAAGTCATAAAACGCGATTTGGCGCACAACCGTGTTGATCATGTCTTCGACCTTGCCAGCCAGCAGGGTTTTGCGCGCCTCTTGGGTGGTGGCGCCGTCGAGCAGTTTGCGAAAGGTCAGCATTTCGCCAAATACGCTGGCGGTTTCGGCCAGTGTCAGCGGGGTTGATGACAGCAACTCACCCTGTCCGGCGGCCAGCACTTGGTGCACGCCGTGGCCCAGCTCATGGGCCAAGGTCATCACATCGCGCGGTTTACCCAAATAGTTGAGCATCACATATGGGTGGGCGTCAGACACTGTTGGGTGGGCAAATGCGCCGGGGGCTTTGCCGGGCGTTACCTCGGCGTCGATCCAACCTTTGTCAAAGAACGGCGCGGCAATATCGGCCAAGCGCGGGTCAAAGGCGGCATAGGCTTCGAGCACCGTGGTCTTGGCCTCTTCCCAGCTGACAATCCGGTCCTCTTCCATCGGCAGCGGCGCGTTACGGTCCCAAACCTGCATGGTCTCAAGACCCATCCACTTGGCTTTGAGCTTATAGTAACGGTGCGACAGACGCGGATAGGCGGCGACGACCGCGTTGCGCAGCGCCTCGACAACTTCAGGCTCAACATGGTTGGCAAGGTGACGGCCGGTTTGCGGGGTTGGCATAGCGCGCCAACGGTCCTCGATCTCTTTTTCCTTGGCAAGCGTGTTGTGAATCCGCGAAAACGTTTTGATCTCGGCCGAGAAACCTTTGATCAGCGCCCGGGTCGCGGCCTCGCGGCTGTCACGGTTTTGCTCGGACAGCAAATCAAGCGTGCTTTCAATGCCCAGCTCTTTGCCGTCTATCTCAAAGGTCATGCCCGCAATGGTCTCGTCAAACAGACGGTTCCAGGCGGCGGCACCAACCGTGCTTTGGTCATGCAGGAACTTCTCCAGCTCGTCCGACAGCTGGTAGGGCTTCATGGCCCGCATCCGCTCAAAGATTGGCGCGAAACGGTTGAGGTCTTTGTTGCTCGCGAGCAAGCCGTTCAAGTGGTCCTCCGACAGCCGGTTGACCTCAAGGCTCCAAAACACCAGCGGCGTGGTATAGGCGGTGATCCGGTCTTGGCAATCGGCCAGAAACTTGGCCCGGTCGGCATCGGTGGTCACTTGGTAATAGCGTAGCCCGGCAAAGGACATAATCCGCCCGGCGATCAGGTCGATCTTCTCGTAGCGGTCTATTGCCTCAAGCATCTGCGCGGCGCTCTGCTCGGCCAGCTTGCCCTCATAATCGGCGGCAAATTCGGCGCAGGTGGTTTCCAGCCAGTCGAGGTCGGTCTCAATCTCTGGCGCATCGGGCGCGCTGTAAAGGTCGCTCAGATCCCATGCGGGAAGATTGCCAAGGGTATTGTTTCCAGCGCCCTTTCCACCAGACTTTTCTGCATCAAAAACGCTGCGGGTCATATTATGCCTCTTTGTAAGATTGCCGATTGATAAGCGTCGCAGACCCGCGAGGAAAGGGCAATGCGTGATCAGTTTATGGCGCTTGCTGCGGGGCTGCATATGTGGTGGCCTTGGCGGCAACAAAGGGGAAAACTATGCGGACAGAGAATTTGCGCCACAGGATGGCAGCGGGCGAGCGGTTGACGGGGACATTTTTAAAAATACCCGAGATCACGGTGATCGAGGTTTTGGCTGAAACCGGTTTGGATTTTTTGTGCATTGATGGCGAACATGGCAGCTGGGACCGGGGGCGCACCGATGCCTGCCTGGCCATTGCCCGGGCGCTTGATGTGCCAATGCTGGTGCGGGTTGGCGCAGGCACCGAAGTAGAGATTTTGCGGGCATTAGATGCGGGCGCGGTCGGCGTGGTCGTGCCGCATGTCAGCACGCCCGAGAAAGCCCGGGCCGTGGTGGCGGCAGCGCATTTTGGCCGTGGTGGGCGCGGCTATGCCGGCACAACCCGCTGGGCAGGCTTTGGTGCCAACAAGATGCCAGATGTGCTGGCGCGTGATGCGCAAACAATTGTTATTGCGCAGATCGAAGAGCCAGAGGGCGTGGACGCTGTTGAGGATATAGCCGCCGTTGACGGAATTGACGGCGTGTTTGCTGGCCCGTCTGATCTGAGCATCAGCTACGGGCTAAACAAGGTCGGCTCGCCAGAGCTGTTTGCAGCGCTCGAAAAGATTGCCGCAGCGGCCAAGGCCAATGACAAATGTTTTGTCTCCTGGGCGGCGGATGCGGCGACGGCCAAGGACTGGGCAGCGCGGTTTGGCGTGCAGATGTTCTTTGTTGGCGCTGATCATGGGTTTATTGCGGCGGGTGCGCGGGCGCTGGCGGCTGAAATGAAATCCTAGGGATTATCCCTAAAGAGCTGAAGGGTCTCGCCAAAGAACTTGTCGCGTATCTCGGGCCGCTCGATCATAATCTCGTGGCGGCCTTTCTCGAAGGTGACGAGCTTGCTGCCGGGCCAGGTGTCTAGCCGGGAATGAATGCGGGCCGGGTCAACGATAGCCTCATCATCGCCAAGGAAGGCGATCGTTGGCAGGGCGGGCGAGGGCATGGCCGACAGATTGCGCATTTCGCGCAGCGATTCGTTGAGCCAGTGCAGCGACGGGCCGCCAATAGACAGCTCGGGGTGGGCCGCAACCTGCTGGCGCACATATTCATATTGCTGCGGGTCAGTGGTCAGGTTGTTTTTGTCAAACTCAACCCGTTTGAAATATGCTTCGGCCAGCTGGCCGGGGGCGAAGGCTTGCGAAAATCCCAGCGGGTGGCTGAGCGTCGACAGGCCCCAAGCCAAGGACCGCATCGGCAGGGTCATTTGAATGCCCCACATCGGGGCCGAGAACGAGGCGGCGTTGACATCCATGCCGTCCATCAGGGCGCGCAGACCAATACAGCCGCCCATAGAATGGCCGATAAGGTAGAACGGCTTGGGCAGTTCGAGCGATTCGGCGTGGGCCAAAAGTGTGGCAACATCAAACTGATAGTCGGCAAAGGCGCCAACATGGCCGGTCGAGGGATTATCATGCATCCGGTCAGACAGGCCCTGGCCGCGCCAATCAACGCACAGCACGCTGTAGCCCAGCTCAGTAAGCCGCAAAGCCGAGCGCTCATATTTTTCAATATGCTCAGTGCGGCCCGGAAACATCAGGATCGTGCCGATCTGGCCCGCTGTCTTTTGCCCGGCCGCGTCTCGGCCCGCTTTAGGCCGCCAATGGGCGACGCGAATGCGCACCCCATCAGCAGTGGTCAGCCAATGCGCAGCAGCTTGTGCTGGCGCATCGGCAACATCCGCATAAAGCGGCGCTTCTATCGGACGAGTATCAAGCAAGGCTACCTGACAGCTTCATTGCTGCCCCCATATCTCCGTCAACCTTCAGCTTGCCTGTCATAAAGGCCGCCGTTGGGTTCTGGTCGCCATCCATGATGGCCTGAAAAGTTTCGGCACTGGCGGTCAAAGTCACGTCAGTGTCGTCGTCAGAAGCGCGTGCGCCGCCGCCATCCATAACAATAGAGCCTTCGCCTTCGATGACGAACTTGGCCGAGCCGTCAAAACCGCCGGGGCCGAGTTTCTCGTTCAGTGCTGCTACTGCGCCGTCTATGATATCGCTCATCGCCGCTTCCTTTCCATGATGTGATGACATGCCCTCTGGTGGCCTGCCGATTTGGTGTTACAATCATGGTTATGAGTATTGTTGGACATTGCAGCAAATGTATCGTGGCGGCATTCGTCTTCGCAGTCGGGTATTCCCTACCTGCCGCGGCAGATGAGCAACGATCTGCCGATCTGCTAAATCAATTGCTCAATGCGGCACCCGGTGAAGATGCCCGTATCGTTGGCGCTTTGATGACTGAATGGTCAAAAAGCGGCTCGGCGGCGGTTGATCTTTTGTTCACGCGCGGCCAATCGGCGCTTGACGCGCAGCAATATAGGCTCGCAGCCGAGCATTTTACCGCCGCTATAGACTATGCGCCTGACTTTGCCGAAAGCTACCACGCCCGCGCCACGGCCTATTACCGCCAAGGTTTGGTTGGCCCGGCCTTGGGTGATTTGAGCCGGACTCTACAGCTCAATGCTAATCATTTTGGCGCCATGCAGGGGCTGGCTGTCATTTTGCAAGAAATTGGTAAAGACGATGACGCTTTGGCCGTGTTTCAGGCCGCCCTTGCAATACACCCGTCCAATGGCGATATTACTGCGGCAATAGAGCGTCTTTTAGCCGCTCAAATCGGCCAAGCGCTTTAACCGCAGCGCGGAATATATTTATGCCCTCATCATCGCGCATTTTGGCCGTTCTTGGCCCCACCAATACTGGCAAAACCCATTATGCTATTGAGCGGATGCTTGGCCATCGCACAGGCATAATCGGCTTGCCGCTGCGGCTGCTGGCGCGCGAGGTTTACGACAAGATCGTCGCCGCGCGCGGGCCAAATGCCGTGGCTTTGGTCACCGGCGAAGAGCGGATTGTGCCCGGCCGCGCCCAATATTGGGTCTGTACTGTCGAGGCGATGCCCGCCGGCATGGCGGCTGATTTTGTCGCCATTGACGAGATACAGCTCTGCGCTGACCCAGAACGCGGCCATGTGTTTACCGACCGATTGCTAAACGCGCGCGGCCAGTATGAGACCCTGTTCATGGGGGCCGCGACCATGCGCCAAGCGATTGCCGCCCTGGTGCCAGAGGCAGAGTTTGTCACCCGCGACCGCTTTTCCACCCTGACATATACCGGCAGCAAGAAGATAAGCCGTATGCCGGAACGCTCTGCTATTGTTGGCTTTTCTGTCGATAATGTCTATGCAATCGCCGAGTTGCTACGCCGCATGAAAGGCGGGGCGGCTGTGGTCATGGGCGCGCTCAGCCCGCGCACGCGTAACGCTCAAGTTGAGATGTACCAAAACGGCGATGTTGATTATCTGGTCGCTACAGATGCGATCGGCATGGGGCTGAACCTCGACATTGACCATGTCGCCTTTTCGGCCACTTCAAAGTTTGACGGCCACAAAATGCGCTATCTTGCCCCCGAAGAGCTGGCCCAGATTGCAGGCCGCGCTGGGCGCTACCTCAAAGGCGGCAGCTTTGGCGTAACCGGCGAGGCGCGGCCCTTTGATGAAGAGGTTGTGACGGCGATAGAGGAACATCAGTTCCGGCCGGTAAAGCGGCTGATGTGGCGCAATGCCAAGCTGGAATTTGGCAGTACCAACCGGCTGATTAGCACACTAGAGCAACGCACTGACAATGACTGGCTGGGCCGGGTGCGCGAAAGCGACGATCTCGGCGCGCTCAAAACGCTCAACGCCGACGGCGAGGTCGCCGCCCGCGCCACAAACGGCCGCTCGGTGCGGCTGCTTTGGGATGTTTGCAATATTCCAGACTTTCGCGGGCTGGGCCGGGGCGAGCATGCGGCACTGCTCACGCGGATATATTGCGATCTACACGAAACAGGCAGCGTACCTGAGCACTGGTTTTCTGAACAGATTAACCGTATTGACCGCGTGGACGGGGACATTGATACTTTGTCCAAACGGTTGGCCTTTATTCGCACCTGGACCTATGTGGCCCAACGCAAAGATTGGCTGAATGACGAATTGCATTGGCGCGGGGTCACCCGCGCTGTAGAAGACCGGTTGTCAGACGCGCTACATGCGGCGCTGACACAGGCATTTGTGGACCGGCGGACAAGTGTTCTTGCCCGGCGGCTCAAACAGAAGGAGAGCCTCGTGGCAGAGGTAAGTGATACTGGTAATGTAACGGTCGAAGGCGAGTTCGTCGGCCGTTTAGAAGGATTTCGCTTTCAGGTTGATAAAGCCGGAAGCCCCGATGAGGCAAAAACGCTACGCCAAGCGGCGGCAGCGGCTTTAGCGCCCCTGTTCCATTTGCGGGCTGACCGCTTCTACAACGTCCCCGATACCGAGATCGATTTTACCGATCAGGGCGGGCTGATGTGGGGCACAGAGGCGATAGGCAAGCTGGTCAAAGGGCCAGAAGCGCTTCGCCCTGAAGTGGTCGTTTTTGTTGACGATGAGGCCGGACCGGCCGTGGCTGAGAAGGTGCAGCGCCGGTTGCAGCACTTTATCGACCGTAAAATTGCGCAGTCAATGGAGCCGCTTATTGCGCTGGCTGCTGACGAGACGCTGACAGGTTTGGTCAAGGGCTTTGCCTTCCGGCTGGTTGAAGAGTTTGGCATTTTGCCGCGCATGGCCGTGGCTGAAGATGTGCGCAGCCTTGACCAGGATGCGCGTGGCGCCTTGCGCAAACACGGCATTCGCTTTGGTCAGTTCACGATCTTTATGCCGCTGCTGCTCAAACCTGCGCCAACCCGGCTGCGGTTGATTCTGTGGTCACTGGCGCGCGGGCTTGATGAGTTTCCTGAAAGCCCACCGCCCGGTTTGGTTACCATCCCGGTTGCACCAAATGCACCGGCTGGCCACGACGCTATGCAGGGCTACCGGGCCGCTGGTGAGCGGGCCGTGCGGCTTGATATGCTGGAACGGCTGGCCGATATGCTGCGCGACTGTGATAGTCGCGGTGGCTTTGAAGGCACGGCTGATATGTTGTCGATCACCGGGCTGACGCTTGAGCAATTTGCCGAGCTGATGAAGGGGCTGGGCTATAAGGCTGAGCGTAGTGAGCGGCCGAAAGTGAAGCAGGTTCAGGCCACGGATGTGGCTGAGAAAGAGGCCGCGCCTGTTGACGGTGACGCGCCTAAAGAGGATGCGCCAGCGGAAGAAACGGCGGCTGAACCGGTAGCCCAAGCTGACGCCGTGGCGGAAGCGCCTGCCGAGGCCGAGGTTCAACCTGTTGAAAAGACAGAAGAAGCAAAGCCTGACCTAGAGGTGTTCTACACCTTTACATGGGGCGGCCGGGCACGTGGCGGCCGAGGCGAACAGCGCGGTGAGCAACGGGGCGAACAACGCGCCCGGGCTGATAACCAAGACGGCGCGAAGAAGGGCGATGGCAAGAAGAATGCCGGGCAAGGCAAAAACGACGGCCCGCGCGGACGATCACAAAAGCCGCGCCGCAAGCCCAAGCAAGACGGCCAGAACAAAGCGCAAAAGTTTGAGGCGCGGCCCAAGGCCAAGCCCAAACAGATAGACCCAGACAACCCGTTTGCGGCAGCCCTTTCAGGGTTTAAAACCGAGTGAGCAAACCGGAGCAGGCGGGCAATGCGCGCCCGACGCTCCGGATCGATAAATGGCTATGGCAAGCGCGGTTCTTTAAGACCCGTGGCCTTGCCAGTAAAATGGTTTTGCGCGGGAAACTGCGTGTTAATGGCCAACGTGTAGCAAAGCCGGGACGCGGTGTTGGTGCCGGCGATGTGCTTACATTTGTGCAGGCAAAAGAGATCCGGGTGGTGCGTGTATTGGCCTGTGGCGCCCGGCGCGGCCCGGCGGTTGAGGCGCAGGCACTTTATTTTGACCTGCAAAACGCCGAGCATGATGTTTCAACGCTTGAATGATCCGAGCTGCTGCACTAGCAAAAGCTTCTGAAAACTGCGGAAAAAGCTATGACCTATATTGTCCTCGATAATTGTATTGCCTGCAAATACACCGACTGTGTCGAGGTTTGCCCGGTAGATTGTTTCTATGAGGGCGAGAACATGCTGGTTATTCACCCCGATGAATGCATCGATTGCGGGGTCTGCGAGCCAGAATGCCCGGCAGATGCTATCCGGCCGGATACTGAGCCGGATATGGAGAAGTGGGTTGAATTTAATCGCAAATATTCGGAAATGTGGCCGGTTATTATAACCAAAAAAGACCCTTTGCCTGAGGCAGAGGAGATGGACGGCAAATCTGGCAAGCTTGAGCTGCTGTCAGAGAAACCCGGCGAGGGTGGCTGAACATAGCCACCTCGCAATCGGTCTGGCGCAAATGGAAAACTCCGGTTTTTCGCGTTAGAATCACGCGGCACTTTGCGATGCCGCATTTTTGTGCTATAAGGGCGTTAATGCTGCAGCAAATATTCTGATCTACTTCTAACCACCTGAAGCCGACGCTGGTTCTGACCGCGCCGGTTTTCTTGCTGTTTGGAGCTGATCTTTTGGAAAGGAAGCCATGTCAAAGGCACGTAAATACGAGTTTAACCCAGGTGATTTTGTTGTCTATCCGGCGCATGGCGTTGGTAAAGTCGCGTCGATCGACGAGCAAGAGGTCGGTGGCCTTGTGCTTGAGATGTTCGTGATTGCTTTTGAAAAAGACAAAATGACGCTTCGGGTGCCAACGGCAAAGGCGACAGAGGCCGGGCTACGCTCGCTGTCATCGCCTGATATCGTTGCCCATTCGATGAAGACTTTGCGCGGCAAAGCGCGGGTCAAAAAGGCAATGTGGTCGCGCCGGGCACAGGAATATGAGCAAAAGATCAACTCAGGTGATCTGATTGCGATTGCCGAAGTTGTGCGCGATCTGCACCGGGCTGATGACCAGCGTGAGCAGAGCTACTCTGAGCGTCAGCTATATGAAGCAGCACTTGAGCGGCTGACCCGTGAAATTGCCGCAGTTTCTGGCAATGACGAGAAAGCCGCCGGTCAAGAGATTATGGATGTGTTGATTAGCCGGGCAGTTGCTGCGGCCTAATCACCGACCTCTTACCATACGGAAAAAGCCGCGCCTTACGGGCGCGGCTTTTGTTGTTTTGCCTGAGCCGCCCATGCGGCAGCGGCGCTGAACTGGCCGGGCGCTAAAGCGCGCGCCAGCCTATATCTTTGCGGTAAAAGCCTTCGGGCCAGTCGATCTGGCCGGTGAGGGCATAGGCTTTTTCTTGGGCCTGCTTAAGCGTATCGCCGCGCGCGGTTATGCCCAAGACGCGGCCGCCGCTCGCGCGGATTGCGCCGTCATTCTCAACTGTACCCGCATGAAAAACCGCTTGATGTGATGTCTCAGCAATGGTTTCTAAACCGTTAATTATGCTGCCTTTTTCATAATTACCGGGGTAGCCATTTGTTGCCATGACAATGCTCACTGCGTGGTCATCAGCCCAGTGCGGTTTGATCGTGTCGAGCCTGCCTTCGGCGGCGGCGTGGATAAGGTCGAGCGCTTGTGCGCCAAGGCGCATCATCAGCACTTGGCATTCCGGGTCGCCGAAACGGCAGTTATACTCGACCAATCTGGCCTTGCCATCTTTGATCATCAGCCCGGCATAGAGCACACCTTGGTACGGCATGCCGCGGTGGGCCATTTCTTCCATTGTTGGGCGGATGATTTCGGCCATTGCGGCGGCGGCGATGCTGTCTGACAGCACGGGGGCGGGCGAATATGCGCCCATGCCGCCAGTATTGGGGCCTTTATCGCCATCATAGGCGCGTTTGTGGTCTTGGGCGGTGCCAATGGCGACAATATCTGTGCCATCGACAAGCAAGAAATAGGAGGCTTCTTCGCCCTCCATAAATACTTCGATTACCACCTCGGCGCCGGCTGCACCGTGGAAACCTGAGAAGCAATCATCAATGGCGGCGAGGGCCTCAGACTTGCTCATGGCGACGGTGACACCTTTGCCCGCTGCGAGCCCGTCAGCTTTGATGACAATCGGTGCACCTTTGGCCTCGATATAGGCTTTGGCCGGGGCGGCGCTAGAGAACTGCGCCCAAGCGGCGGTTGGGGCAGAAGCCGCATCGCAGATCGCTTTTGTGAAAGATTTTGAGGATTCTAGCTGGGCTGCGGCCTTGGAAGGTCCGAAAACGGTAAGCCCGGCGGCGCGGCAGATATCGGCAACCCCGGCGGCGAGCGGCGCTTCGGGGCCGATAATCACCAGTTCGATCTCGTGCTCTGCGGCGAACTTGGCGACCGCATTACCGTCGAGAATGTCGAGGTCAATGCAGGTTGTCATGGCGGCGATGCCCGCATTGCCGGGGGCCACATAGAGCGCTGCACATTTTGGGTTTTGCTTTATTGCCCATGCCAGCGCATGTTCGCGCCCGCCGGCGCCTAAAATAAGTATGTTCATAGCTGCCTTGCCTTGGGTTTTGTGCCCCGGCGTTCTAGGCTTGGGGGGAGTTTAACGCAAGGACAGCCGCATGGACCTTTTTGATGATGGTGGCCCGGAAGACGAGCCAACGGGCGGCAATGCGCATGAGTTTAGCGTGTCTGAGATATCGAGTGCGGTGAAGCGCAAGATTGAGGGCGAGTTTGGCAATGTGCGGGTGCGCGGTGAGGTTGGCCGGGTATTTGTCGCGCGCACGGGGCATTTGTATTTTGACCTGAAAGACGAGCGCAATGTTCTGGCCTCTGTCAGTTGGAAGGGGCAGGCGGCCAAGCTGACGCACCGGCCTGAAGAGGGGATGGAGGTTATTGCCACTGGCAAGCTGACCACCTTTGGCCCGCAGTCGAAATATCAGCTTAATGTTGAGGATTTGCAGCC
>JAESRD010000227.1 GCA_016764835.1 Paracoccaceae bacterium
CTCGGATATCGCCTCGCCGACCAGCCGTTTAGGATGCAACGAAGCAAAGGGGTCTTGAAACACCATTTGCACTTTGCGCAGATATTTAGGCCGCTGGGGCCCGCGATGGCCGTCACGGGCATCTATCCCATCGATCGACATTGCCCCGCCCCAGCGTGGCACAAGCCCAGAAATAGCGCGCAAAATCGTGCTTTTGCCCGAGCCGCTTTCGCCGACCAGCCCAAAGCTTTGGCCGCGCTCAACATGCAATGATGCGCCCTGCACCACATGCGTTTCGCGCGCGCCGGCACCGTACCAGACATCAAGATTGTCGATCTTTATCATGGTGGTGGCTCCAGCCAACTGGCCTCGCGCTGCAAAATCGGCAGCGGCTCTTGTGGTCCATCAATACGCGGAATGCAGCGCAGCAGTCCTTTGGTGTAAGGATGGGTTGCTTTGGCCAGGTCGCGGGCGGCGATCTCTTCGACCACACGCCCCGCATACATGACCAAAACTCGGTCGCAGAACCGCGATACAAGCGGCAGATCATGGCTGATAAAGATCAGCCCCATATCGCGGCGTGATACCATTTCATCGAGCACATCCAGCACCCGCGCCTGCACTGTGACATCCAACGCTGATGTGATCTCATCGGCAATCAGCAAGTCCGGTTCTCGGACAAAAGCAATGGCGATCATCACACGCTGACCCATGCCGCCGGAGACTTCATGCGGATAAAGCTGCAGCACGCGGTCAGGGTCGCGGATATCGACCGCCTCCAAAATATCGCGCGCTTTGGTCCATGCGGCGCGGCGGGCCAACCGTTGCCCCGACTGTGCGGCGCCAAGGCGGATGGATTCAACAATCTGGTCACCGATGCGGTGCGCCGGGTTAAGCGAATGGCGCGGGTCTTGCATGATCATCCCGATCCTGTCGCCCCGCAGCGCCCGCAGTTGCGCCGGGGTGGCGGCGGCAAGGTCGATACCGTCAAACCGAATGTGACCTGCCGTCACCTTGGCCTGGCTTGATTGCACACCAAGGATCGCCCGCGCTGTCAGGCTTTTGCCTGAGCCACTCTCACCGACAATCCCAACCTTTTCGCGGCCCATCTTGAGCGAAAGCCCCTGCACAGCGTGACTGAGTGTGCCGTCTTCTTTGGCAAAAGACACACTCAGATCTTTGATATCCAGCAGCGGGTTCATTGGCGCACCTTTGCATGCGGGTCGAGCAGATCGCGCAGCGCATCACCTAAAAAGTTAAAACCAAGGCTGACAATGAAGATCGCCGCACCGGGCATGGCGGCAACCCACCATTGTTCAAATATAAACCGGCGGCCTGAGGCGATCATCGCCCCCCATTCTGGCAGCGGCGGTTGCGCACCTAGGCCAATAGAACCAAGCCCCGCCGCGATGAGGATGATGCCTGCCATATCAAACGTGACCCGCACCAGCATTGAAGAATAGCAGATCGGGAAAATGTGCCGGGTGATGATGCGCCAAGGCGAGGCGCCAGCCAGCGCGATGGCGGCCACAAAATCAGCGTTGCGCACGGCCAGTGTTTCCGCCCGGGCCAGCCGCGCATAGGGCGGCCAAGCGGTCAACGTGATCGCCAGCGCCGCGTTTACAATGCCGGGGCCGAGCACGGCGACAAAGGCCAGCGCCAGCAGCAGCTTTGGCACGGCAAGAAACACATCCGTGATCCGCATAAGTACCGCATCAACCCAGCCGCCAAAATAGCCCGAGACGACGCCAAGCAGCAGGCCAATGGGCGCCGAAGTAAAGACAACCAATGCAACAATGAAGATCGTAATGCGGCTACCGTAGAGAATACGCGTGTATATATCGCGGCCCAGCTCGTCAGTGCCTAGCCAGTAGTTCCAGCCCGGTGCGGTAAGTCGCGCGGCAAAGTCGGGGGCGTAGGGGTCATGTGTTGCCAAGAGCGGCGCGAAAATTGCCATGAAAATCAGGGCAAGGCCAATGAACAGCCCGGCCATGCCCAATGGGTTGCGCCGAAACCGCCGGGCAAAACTGCGCGCCGCGCGCAGGCGCGCTTGCCTTGGCGACGGATGTTGAAGCGCCGCACTCATGTCAGCGCCCGTGTGCGCGGGTCGAGCACCTTATAAACGAGGTCTGAGGCGACATTGAGAAAGACAAAGATTGTGCCGACAACAAGCGTGCCGCCGAGCACTGCATTGATGTCACCGCCCAGCAAGGACTGCGCGATATAATTGCCAAGGCCGGGCCACGAAAACACTGTCTCAATCAGCACAGAGCCTTCGAGCAAGCCGCCAAATGACAGCGCCACAATGGTGACAAGCGGGATCGCCGCATTGCGCAGCGCGTGGTGCACGACAATAGAGTATTCTGACGCGCCCTTGAGCCGGGCCGCCAGCACATATTCTGAGTTGAGCTGTTCGAGCATAACAGAGCGGGTCATGCGGCTGATATAGGCCATTGAATAATAGCCGATCAGCAGGGCGGGCAGCGCAATATGGCTGATCGCGTTCACAAACACGTCCCAGCTGCCTGATAGTGCCGTGTCTATCAGAATAAAGCCGGTGACGCGGCTAAACGAATAGGCATAGCCAATGTCGATCTGGCCGGGCCCGCCAACCCACTCTAACCGCGCGTAAAACACCAACAGCGCCATCAGCGCCAGCCAGAAGATAGGCACCGAATAGCCTATAAGAGCAACGATCCGCACGATGTGGTCAACCCAAGTATCGCGCTTGACGGCGGCAATAATGCCCGCGGGAATGCCCAGCCCAACGCCGATGATAATACCAAGGATCGCCAGCTCAAACGTGGCCGGAAAGAACCGCAAAATATCTGAGCCAATAGAGCGGCCAGACACCATAGAGTTGCCCAAATTGCCGCGCAGAACCTCGCCCAGATAGCTCAGAAACTGGATAATCATTGGCCGGTCCAGACCCATTTCTTGGTAGACACGGTCATAGACTTCTTGGGGTGCTTTATCGCCAATCACAGTAAGCACCGGGTCAATCGGCACCACGTGGCCAATAATAAATGTCAGCGCCACCAGCCCGATAAGCGTGATCGCCACGGTCAAGGCAAGCGAGGCCAAAGCCCTGACAAAGCCAGCGGCCTTTTGCAGCATTTGCGCCCCACGGCGCTGGGTGATCTTGGTCGTCATTTTCGCGGGCACATTTCGCTGGTCGCCGCAGATTTACTGCGCGCATCAATAGTCGCCGCAGATTTACTGCGCGCATCAATAGTCGTCGCGGATGTACCGCGCGCATCGATGGCCCCTGCCGGTTGCCGGCGCGAAAAAGAAAAACGTGTCGAGGCGGGGCATTTACGCGCCCGCCTCGATGCTTTGTTATGTCGTCCGCTTATCACTTGGTGACATTCCAATACCTGTCATCGGCAAAGGTGACGCCAAGCACAAGGCCCTCAACATTGGACCGCACGCCAATGGCACGCTGCTCTTGGAACATGAACAAGAACGGCGAAATATCGGTATGCTCGATCTGGATCTCCTCGTATAGCGCTTGCCGTGTGGCGGCATCTGTCTCGCGCAAGGCAGCCATTGTGCGCGCGCTCAGATCACCGGGCGCAAAGCCAAACCTGTCGGCCAGCGTTTCTTTGTCATCCGGGGTGTCGCCAGAGGTAACGGCAAAGGCCAGCGCATTGGAGTGAGGGTCAGGATAGTCTGGCCCCCAAAGGCCCATCCAGCCGTCCAAATCATGTGAGCGATACCGCTCAAGCCACTGACCACCATCGACAACTTCAAGGTTTAGTTCAATCCCGGCCGGGGCCATGGTTGCCTGAAGCGCTTGGGCGAAATCAACGTAAGGCGCGTTGTTCCACACCACGATATCGAGCGAGATCGGCAGCTCAACACCGGCCTCGGCCAGCAGCGCCTGCGCCCGCTCTAGATCATAGCTAAACGGCGTATATTCGGACTCGCCCAAGAACCCGCCGGGGATCATGGTCTGGTGCACCGAAACCGTGCCCCTAGCCAGACTATCGGCCATGCCCTGATAGTCGATCAGCCATTTCATAGCTTCGATCACACGCGGATCATTCAGCGGCTCTTCGCGCTGGTTCATCCCCATATAGTAGATCACCGATGACGGGCCGTTCAGCGTTGTCGTGTCAACATTGTCGGCCATGGCGATATGATCGTCGGGGCCAAGCTTGTTGGCGATATCAATATCGCCCTGTTCCAGCAGCAAGCGCTGGGTCGCACTCTCGGCAACCTGACGGATGACCACGCGTGCCATTGCCGGGGCATCGCCCCAATAATTATCATTGCGCGCCATCACGATAGCAACGGCCGGGTCCCATTGCTCTAGCTGAAACGGGCCAGAGCCAACAGAAGCCGCACCACTTTTGAGCCAGGCATTGCCAAAGTCGCCGTCGACCTCATGCGCGTCCAAGGGCGCGCGCTCAACAATTGCTGCAACATAGGCAGACAGAACCACAAGGAAGAATGACGGCGAATAGGCCTCATCAATGGTGATTGCCAACGTGCCCTCATCAGTGGCACGAATGCGCTCTTCGGCGTTTTCAGCGGTAAAGCCGAACTGGGTGATAATAAAGGCCGAGCGCGAGTTGAGCTTGACCGCCCGTTGCAGCGAATAGGCCGCATCTGCTGCCGTTACCGGATTGCCCGAGGAAAAGGTCGCATCGGGGTTCATGGTGAACGTATAGGTCAGCCCGTCTTCGCTGATCTCCCAGCTGGCGGCCAGCTGGCCCTGAATATTGGTCGCGTCCTCAATATCGACGCTGACAAGGTTTTGGTAGACCTGTGTGGTAACCAGCACGCCGCCGACCTCTGACACTTCATGCGGATCAAGCGACAAAACATCGTCGATCACATCAGCAATAACCAGCGTATCAGCTGGCGTATCGGCAAAAGCCGGGCCGGCCAGAACCAGCAGCAGCGCCGTGGCTAACCCTTTGGTTGCTATTTGAAAATTCATAGCGTTCTCTCCTGTTCGCACGACATTTTTAGCAGCGCCGTGACAAGTGTTGCGCAAACTGGCGGCAAGATAATGCCCGCCGCCAGCAGAAGTTTTACTCAGATATGGTGACATCGCGGAAGTAAGGCACGTTCAGCGTTGAGCGCCAGAATCCCTGCACATCCGGTGACATCATCATGTAATTATAGCGGTGATACATCGGCAAAATCACATGGGCGTTCATCAAAACAGCCTCTGCTTCGCGCATCATCGCCAGACCTTCAGCCTCATCAGATGTGGCCTTTGCGGCATCAAGTGCGGCCTCAAACTCTGGGCTGTCCCATGCGGCAAGATTGTTGGGGCTATCGGGCAAGAACACGTCAAGGAAGGTCATCGGATGTGGGTAATCAGCACCCCAGCCCATCTGTGCGATCTGATATTCGATCTGTTGCACTTCGGGGTAATAGACCTGCCATTCGGTTGCCTGAATGGTCACATCGATATTCAGGTTTTCCTTCCACATCTGCTGGATCGCTTCGAGCAGTTTTTCAATCGGCGGTGATGTATAAGTGGCAAAGACAGTTTCGGGGAAACCTTCACCGTTAGGATAGCCAGCTTCAGCCAGCAGCGCCGCGGCGGCTTCTGGCCGCGCATGGGCGTCTAAGCCGTAGCTATCTACACCGTCGCGGAAGTCTTCGCCCGCAATGGTTAGGCCGTAAGGCACAAGGCCAATGGCCGGTTTGTCGGCTGATTGCAGCACAAAATCGACAATGTCTTGCCGGTCAATCGCCATCGACAAAGCTTGGCGCACACGCACATCATCAAGCGGCGCTTGCCCTGGGTTAAAGAACGCGTAGGTGGTGCCAAGCGCTGGCACGATCATAAACGCGTCGCTTTCAGCCATAAGCCGGGGGATTTCTGGCGCAGGCACCGCTTCGATCCCGTCAACCTGCCCAGATTCCATTGCCGTCAGCGCCGTGGACTGATCAGGAATAAGACGGAAGGTCAGCGTGTCGAGCGACACGGAATCAGCCTGAAAATATTCAGGGTTCTTCGCGAACACCACTGACTCGCCGAAATTGAACTCAGTCACAACAAACGGGCCATTGCCGATGAAAGTTGCCGGGTCGCGGGTCCAGCCCTCTGGGTCGGCCTCAACCACATCTTGGCGCACTGGGAACCAATTGGTGTAGGTCAGTAGCTCCAACATATAGGGGATGCGGCTATTGAGCATAAAGATCAGCGTCATATCATCGGGCGCTGAAATGGCTACATCACCGGCGCCGCCAGCGGCATAATGCTCTTCTGCGCCGTTGATCAGATAAAACATTGCCGGGTTCTTAGCTCCAGCAGCCGGGTCAAGCACCCGCATCCACGCATAAACAAAGTCCTGCGCGGTGACAGCTTGGCCGTCCGACCAGTTGGCAGCGCGCAAGGTGAATGTATAGGTCAA
>JAESRD010000228.1 GCA_016764835.1 Paracoccaceae bacterium
GAAAAGGGGTTAAAGCAATTCCGCATTGCGGAAACCGAAAAATATCCTCATATTACATTTTTCCTGAACGGTGGCGTAGAACCACCCGAAACAGGCGAAGACAGATATATGCCCAAAAGCCCAAAAGTCGCCACCTATGACCTGCAGCCAGAAATGTCGTCTGTCGAAGTGACCGACGCTTTTGTCGGCGCAATTGGACACGGTTACGATCTGATCGTCACCAACTATGCCAACCCCGATATGGTTGGCCATACTGGCGACATTGCCGCCGCCATGGCCGCCTGCGCCGCGGTCGATACTGGCCTTGGCCGGGTGGTCGCAGCGCTCAAAGCCGCCGGAGGGGCCATGATCGTCACCGCTGATCACGGTAATTGCGAGGTGATGATCGACCCGCTGACCGGCGGGCCGCATACCGCGCACACAACCAATCCTGTGCCGGTGATCATGGTCGGTGGCCCCGAGGGTGCCGCCCTGCGCAATGGCCGCTTGGCCGATCTCGCGCCGACCTTGCTCGAGCTGATGCAGATCGAACAGCCGCCCGAAATGACAGGCAAAAGCCTGATCATCGATAACGAGCCTGCCACATGATCCGGGCGCTCTCCATAATGCTCTGCCTGCTCTGCGGCCCGGCGCTGAGCCAAGCCCAAAGCACCGCCGAAGCGGCAGATAACGCCGCAGCAAGGCTCAACGCCGCCGCAGATAGGCTGGCCGCAGCCCAAGGCGGCCAAGAGCGCATAGCCGCCCTGACAGAAACCGTGCAAGCCTATGAAGACGGGCTGACCGCCCTGCGCGACGGGCTGCGCCGGGGGGCCATTCGCCAACGTGTGCTCGAGGCCGACTTAGAGGCCCGCTCCAGTGAAATATCGCAACTGCTCGGCGTCTTGCAAGAAATGGGCCGCGCCCCGGCGCCGCTCCTGCTGTTGCACCCGTCTGGCCCGCTGGGGACCGCGCGCTCCGGTATGATGCTGTCTGAGGTGACCCCGGCCTTGCATGTGCGGGTCGAAGAGCTGCGCGCCAAACTCACTGAAATGTCAGAGATCCAAGCCCTGCAAGACAATGCTGCCGCCCGGCTGCAAGCGGGCCTAACCGGGGCGCAAGATGCCCGCACCGACCTCGCCCAAGCCGTATCAGACCGCACAGACTTACCGCTACGCTATATCGAAGACCCGATCGCCGCCGCTTTGCTCATCGCCTCGACCCAAACGCTTGACGCATTTGCCGGCGGCTTGGCCCAGATTATCGACCATGAGCTGGCCATTTCGGCCCCCGACGCCACCGCCCGCAAAGGCACCCTCACCTTGCCTGTGCAAGGCGAGGTCATCCGCCGGTTTAACGAGGCCGATGCGGCAGGCGTGGTCCGCCCCGGATTGATCATCGCCGCCCGCCCGCGCGCGCTGGTCACCGCCCCCGCCGCCGCCACAATCCGGTTCCAAGGCCCGCTGCTAGACTACGGCAATGTGGTCATTCTAGAGCCCGCCAGCGGCGTGCTTATCGTGCTGGCCGGGCTGGCCCAAGCTTTTGGCACCCCCGGCCAAGTGGTGCCCGAAGGCGCGCCATTGGGCATAATGGGCGGAGAATTGCCCGATGCTAACGCAATTTTGACCGAAACAGCACTTGGTGCTGGTGAAAACAGGCCCGAGACGCTTTATCTTGAAGTGCGTGAAGGGCAAACTCCGGTTGACCCTGCGGCGTGGTTTACGCTGGCAGAATAAGGAACGAATGATGAAGAAACTTGCCATGGCCGCTTTTGGCGGCACCGCATTGGGGCTGATACTCACCACTCAGGTCGCAGGCCCGCTTTTGGCCCAAGAGACTGAGCGTTCGGCCAGCGTTTACGAACAGCTCGACCTGTTCAGCGATATTTTTGAGCGTATCCGCGCGCAATATGTGGAAGAAGTTGATGAGGGCGATCTGATTGAGGCCGCGATCAACGGCATGCTCACTTCGCTTGACCCGCATTCATCCTACCTGTCGCCCGAAGCGGCTGATGCGATGCGGGTACAAACCCGTGGCAGCTTTGGCGGGCTGGGCATCGAAGTGACCCAAGAAGACGGCTGGGTCAAAGTGGTGTCGCCAATGGACGGCACGCCGGCTGACGCGGCGGGCATCTTGTCTGGCGATTTCATTACCGCCGTTAACGGCGAAAACGTGCTGGGCCTGACGCTCAACGAGGCGGTTGAGCTAATGCGCGGGCCAATCGGCTCTGAGATCATCATCACCATCGTGCGCGAAGGCGCGGGCGAGCCGTTTGACGTGTCGATCATTCGCGACACAATCCGCCTAACCGCCGCGCGCGCCCGCACCGAGGGCGACACGATTGTGCTGCGTGTGACCACGTTTAATGACCAGACATTCCCCAACCTGCAAGCGGGCCTTGCCGAGCAGATCGAGCTGGCCGGCGGTATCGACAATATCAACGGCGTGGTGATTGATCTGCGCAACAACCCCGGCGGGCTGTTTAACCAAGCGATCTATGTCTCTGACGCGTTCCTTGAGGCTGGCGAGATCGTCAGCACACGCGGGCGCGATGTGGCCGATGGTGACAGGTTCAACGCCACACCGGGTGATCTGGTTGATGGCAAACCGGTTGTTGTGCTGATCAATGGCGGCTCGGCTTCAGCGTCTGAGATCGTCGCTGGTGCGCTGCAAGATCACCGCCGGGCGATTGTTGTCGGCACACAAAGCTTCGGCAAAGGTTCGGTGCAAACGGTTATGCCTCTGCGCGGTGACGGCGCTATGCGGCTGACAACGGCGCGCTACTACACGCCGTCTGGCCGTTCCATTCAGGCGCTGGGTATCTCGCCTGACATCATTGTCGAGCAGCCACCTGTGACTGTCGCATCTGAGGATGAGGCCGATGCGCCCCAGCAGCGCGGCGAAGCCAACCTGCGCGGTGCGCTGTCAAATGACAGCCTGACTGATGAGCAGCGCCTGATGATCGAGGAAGACCAAGAGCGGGCACGGGCCGCCGCAGAGCTGCGCGACCAAGACTATCAGCTCGCCTATGCGATTGACCTGCTCAAGGGCCTGTCAGCGCTGGCCGCCGCCTCGCAATGAGCAAGCGCTACCGCCCCTGCGCCGGGGTAATGTTGGTCAACCAAGCTGGGCTGGTCTTCACCGGCCAGCGGCGTGACAAGACCACGCCAGCCTGGCAAATGCCGCAAGGCGGGATCGACGCGGGCGAAGCCCCCCGCGCGGCCGCCCTGCGTGAGCTAGAGGAAGAAACCGGGGTCGCCCCCAGTAAGGTCGAAATCATAGCGCAGAGCCAAGAGCCTTTGCGCTATGATTTTCCGACTGATCTGGCCGACACTTTTGGCAAAGGAAAATACCGCGGCCAAGAGCAACATTGGTTCCTTATGCGGTTCCTTGGCGTTGACGCAGATATCAACATCGAGACCGAACACCCGGAATTTTCCCACTGGCGCTGGGCACAGCCATCCGATCTGGTGCCCGGTATCGTCGCCTTTAAACGCGACCTTTATGAAAAAGTTCTAGCAGAGTTTGGGCCCCTGATATGATCCGTAAAACATTTCTAGCATCTGCCGCGCTTGCCACCGCACTTGCCGGGCCAGCCCATGCGCTCAGTTGCATGCAGCCAGACCCTGTGTTTAGCTTCCAACAGGCCGAACAGTCGGATGACGCCTATACCGTGCTCAACGGCACCGTCACCTTCAACCCCAATGATATGCCCGGCCGCGACATTAACCGCAGCCCATCAACGCCTGACCCGGCCCCAGTGCGCGCTCATTTCGAAGGCTTCTACCTGACCCAAGACGGCGCATTCACGACCCCGATATCGCGCGATATCACGCTGCAACCGGTGTGTTTTGGCCCATGGTGCGGTGGGCTTAGCCGCTCTGGAGAAGACTTACTGGCCTTTGCCCGCATCGAAGGTAGCGCCATCATCGTCGACCTAGAGCCATGTAACAACTGGCATTTCACCAATGTGCGCGCTGATGACTTGGCCCGCATTGGCGCTTGCATGCGCGGCGAAGCCTGCGAAACCCGTAACTAACGCAACCGCTCCAACAGGCTCAGTGACGCATAACCATCAACCGCCAGCCCGGCCGCTTGTTGATAGGTCCGAATAGCCGATGACGTGTTCGGCCCCAAATGCCCATCGACACCTTTGGTCGAATAGCCCGCCTCGCTCAGCAGCCCCTGCATTTCGCGCCGTTGCGCTAGGCTCAGCGGTCGCGCACCGGCAGGCCATGTGCTGCGCAAAGCCCCACCCCCGCGCAGCCGGTCTGACAAATGGCCAATGCCAATCACATAAGCCTCTGCGTTGTTATAGCGCTCAATGGCGGCAAAATTGCCAAAGATCATAAAGGCCGGGCCAGCGGCACCGACGGGCAGCAAGATAGATGCCTTGCCCTGCACTCTGAGCGGGCGACCATCGGCGGCGCGCACACCCAGCTGCGCCCAATAGACCGGGCTGTGGCGCACCGACCGCTGGGCCAAGCCGTAGTCAAACCCATCAGGCAGACGCCCCTCCAGCCCCCAAGGCTGACCCGTCTGCCAGCCGCTTTGCGCCAAAAAATGCGCGGTCGAGGCCAGCGCATCAGTCGGATCGTCGCGCCAAATATCGCGCCGCCCCTCACCGCCGAAATCAACCGCCAGCGCTAGATACGAGGTCGGGATAAACTGGGTATGGCCCATTGCCCCGGCCCATGAGCCAAGCATGCGGGCGGGGGCAACATCACCGGCCTGCACAATCTGCAGCGCCGCTGTCAGCTGCCGTTCAAAGAACTTACCGCGCCGCCCATCATAAGCCAAAGTCGCCAGCGCCGAGATAAGCGGGAAGTGCCCACGCCGCGCGCCATAAGCGCTCTCCATGCCCCAAACAGCAACGATGACTTCTTTCTCGACACCGTAGCGCGTCTCGATCTGGGCCAGCAGCGGCGCGTGCCGGGCCAACATCTCACGGCCATCAGCAATGCGGCTGTCCGATACAACCAGCGCCAGATAATCGGCCAGTGGCATGCCAAACTCGGCTTGATTACGGTCTTTCGCGATCACTTCAGGGATGTAGCCCGCCTGCGCAAAGGCGGCCTGCAGCGTTTCGGGCGCAATACCGCCTGCCGTCGCGCGGCCCCAATAGCCGGCGAGCCAAGCGTCAAACCCCGGATTGTCCGCATAGATTACCTGTTCCACAGCGCTTCTTTCATTTTCTTGGCCAAGCAAACAATCGTACGAACGTTGGCCCGGCGTCCAGATGCAAAAGTGTTTCATACTGCCGCTGCCTGCTCTGGTCAGCCCGCGACCCTTTGGGTAAAGAGCCTCTATGAAAGCAAAACCACGCCCCATTGTCTTTTTACATCTGCCAAAAACCGGCGGACAAACGGTGCATCACGCCATTGGTGCGGTGGTCGGCGCCGAAAATATCAGCCCCGTGCGGGTGCATTGGGCCCTGCCCGATGATGGTGTGACCTTTCCGCCCGGCTACCGGTTTCATTCGGGCCATCTCGAATGGCATGATCTTGAGCAGATCCCCGATAACCCGTTTAGCTTCATGGTGCTGCGCGCGCCGCGCGAACGGCTTGGCTCGCAGTATTTTTATATGCGGCGCAAAGCCGAAGAAAAGGCCGCCGCGCAGGGCCAAGCCGCGCTCAACAAAATTGAGCAGCAGCTGGTCGGGCCGACGCCTGCGTTTTTCTTTCGGTTTGGCACAATGTTGACCCCGGTGGTCCGCCGCCGCTGGGCCAATCTGACAACGCATTATCTGTGTTTTCGCACGCTCAACCCGACACGCGCCCAGACCCGCACCAACGGCGCGCAGCGGATAGCCGACGCCCTAAAAGGCGCCAAAGTGCTTAGCGCGCTGTACCGCCCGCAAGATTTTGGCCAGCTAGAGACCGACATTGCCGTACTTACAGGCACAAGGCCGCAAATAACCGGCAAGGACAGCAATGCCGGGCCATTGGAGCCCAGCCGCAGCCGGTGGGGCACGTTGCTGGAGCGCTTTGAGAAAGACGGCCAAATTCGTGCTATGGAACAGCTGGTTGAGCTGGACGAAGAGCTGATGAGCAAACTGACGTTTCGTAGCTCAGGCGAAAGCAATATCGGCTAGATTAGTGGCGCACCCGGCTCACATTGCGCTTGCCCTTTTTCGGCCCGTCACCCGTTGGCTTATCGCCCTGCGCCCTGCGGCGCGCATGTTTGTCAGACTTGGCCTTGCGCGCGCCTTTGCGGGCCTTGTGGCTCTTGCTCGCCCCGCCCCGGCCAAAGCTGCGCCGCCCGCCGCCTTGGGGCAGCTCTTCGCCCTCTAGCGTCACCAGCTCGGCCATCGGCCCGCCGGTCAGCGGCGATGCCTCTGACAGTTTGACCACGACCTTTTGGCCCGGCATGATGATCCGCCCGGTGCGGTCGCCTTGCAGCTGATGTTTGCCAGCATCATGATGATAATAATCATCGCCCAGCGAGCGCAGCAAAACCAGCGCATCGGCCCCGGTCTCATCAAGCCGCACAAAGATACCAAAACTGGTGACGCCCGATATCCGCCCCGGCAGTTCAGTGTCGACCCTGTCGGACAAAAACGCCGCCAAGTAGCGGTCATTGGTGTCGCGCTCGGCAACCATTGAGCGCCGCTCAGTGGCGCTGATCTTCTTGCCTATGTCGTGCAGCAGCTCGATCGCCTCGGGGGTCAACCCGTCATCGCCCCAGCCATGCGCCGTTATCAGCGCTCGGTGGACCACGAGGTCGCTATAGCGCCGAATTGGCGAGGTAAAATGCGCATAATCACGCAAAGCCAGCCCAAAATGGCCAAGATTATCGGGGCTATAATAGGCTTGGGTCATCGAGCGCAGCACCGCCATGCTGATCAGCTCAGACTGGTCAGTGCCGGCCGCTTGGGCCAGCAATCGGTTGAGATGTGCGGTTTTGAGCACTTGGCCTTTGGCCAGGTTCAGGTTTGAGGCATCGGCCACTTCGCGCAAAGCCTCAAGCCGGTCTTTGGCCGGTTCCTCATGCACCCGAAACAGCAGCGGCACCTTCTTGGCCACCAGCGTCTCAGCGGCGGCAACATTGGCCAGAACCATGAATTCTTCGACCAGCCTATGCGCATCAAGCCGCTCTTTGAACGCCACCGAGCTGACCTTGCCTTGGTCAGACAGCACAATCTGGCGTTCGGGCAGATCAAGGTTCAGTGGTTGGCGGGCAGCGCGCGCTTCGGCCAGCGCTTTATAGGCGGCGTAGAGCGGTTTGATCACCGTATCCAGCAGCGGGGCGACGCGCTCGCTGACCCGACCATCCATGGCCGATTGCACATCTTCGTAGCTGAACGAGGCTTTTGACTGCATCAACCCGCGCACAAACCGGTGCGCGATCTTGCGGCCATCACTCGTTATGCGCATCTCAACCGCGATCACTGCGCGCGGCACGGCTTCGTGCAGTGAGCACAGATCACCCGACAGCGTGTCAGGCAACATTGGCACAACGCGGTCGGGGAAATAGGTCGAATTGCCGCGATCAAGCGCGTCTTGGTCCAGCGCCGAGCCGGGGCGGACATAATGCGCCACATCGGCAATGGCAACCCAGAGGATATGGCCGCCTACATTATCTGCGCCGGGGTCTGGCATGGCCAAGATCGCGTCGTCACGGTCGCGCGCATCGGCGGGGTCAATGGTTAGCAGCGCCAGATCGCGCAGGTCTTCCCGGCCCTTTAGGCCAGCGGGCTTAGCCGCATCGGCGGCGGCCACGGCGGCGTCGGAGAAATGATCAGGGATTGCATGTTGGTGAATGGCGATCAGGCTGACGGCTTTGGGCGCGCCGGGGTCACCCAACCGGTTGATGATCCGCGCATTGGGCAGGCCCATCCGGGCTTTGGGGCCGGACTGTTCGGCCTCGACCAGCTCACCGTCGCGCGCGCCGCCATCAGCCCCTAGGGCCACGGCCCATTCTTTGTCAGAGCCTTTGTCAATCGGCACGATCCGCCCGGCATCGCTGCCCTTGCGAAAGATACCGATTAGCCGCAGCGGGTTTTCGCCAATGGCGCGGATAAGCCGGGCAATATAGTCTTGCTCTGCGCCGGGCGTGGCCGTCAGCCGGGCCAATATCCGGTTGCCGGGGCCGAGCGCTGGCTCGCCCTTTTTGGGCTCAAACAAGATCTTTGGCGGCGTGCCACCGCCGGTCCACTCCACAGGATGGGCAAACATATCTCCCTGCGCGTCAGGCTCAAGCAGCCGCAACACGCTAACGGGGGGGCAATGATGACGGGTCACGAAAGCCGCTACGGCGCTTGGCCAAATGGCCCTCGGCCTGCAACTCGCGCAGCATCTGCTTTAGCTCAATTCGCGCCGCGCCCTTTATGCCAAATGCTTTGGCAATATCGCGCTTTGTGGTCAACTTGGGGTTATCTTTGATCCATTGCAGGACCGCGTCTTTATTGGGAAACTGGCTCATAGTGCCGCCCTATCATGAGTGCTGCTTCAGGCAAAGTAGCCGCGCAGAACTTTGCCATATATCGTCTTGAGCGTCTCAATCTCGGCGATCAAAACATTCTCATCAATCTGGTGCATGGTCAGCCCGGCAAGGCCAAACTCGACCACCGGGCAATGGTCTTTGATAAACCGCGCATCTGACGTGCCGCCCGATGTTGACTGAACAGCCTCCAGCCCGGTCTCGGCCTTGACCGCCTCGCCAATCAGCGCCGAGAGCGAGCCGGGCGGCGTCAGGAACCATTCGCCAGAAATGCTGATATCCAGCTTGGCCTCAATGCCAAAGGCTTGGGCCACGTCGAGCGCTTGTTCTTCGACCCAAGCGGTCAGGCTGGCGCCCGAATGATGGTCGTTAAACCGAATGTTCACCCCAGCCTTACATTGGGCCGGGATCACATTGGTTGCCGGGTTGCCTGTATCAATCGTCACCGCCGCCAGCGTTGAGGGATCAAAGTGATCGCTGCCCTTGTCCAGCTCGGCGCGGCTGAGCCTGTCGATCAACTGGGCCATGGCCGGCACCGGGTTGCGCGCCATATGCGGATAGGCGGCGTGGCCCTGCTGGCCGTTAAGCGTGATTGAGACATTCATCGAGCCGCGACGCCCGATCTTCATCATATCGCCCAATACAGCGCGGCTGGTCGGCTCGCCGACGATACAGACGCTCATGGCCTCGCCATTTGCACGCATCCAGTCGAGCAGCGCCAGCGTGCCGTCATGGGCCGGGCCTTCTTCGTCGCCAGTAATAGCAATAATAATCGCATCATCAGCCGCCATCTGGCTGGCAAAATCCACCGCCGCCGCGACAAACGCCGCCACGCCAGATTTCATGTCGGTCGCGCCGCGCCCCCAAAGCCGCCCTTCGGCCTCTTGGGCGCTAAACGGGCCAAAGCGCCAACTGGCCTCTGGCCCGGTTGGCACCACATCGGTGTGGCCATTAAAGCCAAAGCTGCGCGCCGCCCCTTTTGGCCCCAGCCGGGCAAACAGGTTTGGCGTACCGGCCCGGTCAACCCGGTGGCACGCGAAGCCCGCCGCGCCCAGCGCTTGCTCAAGCAGCACCAGCGCGCCGCCCTCGGCCGGGGTGACTGTGTGGCAGCGGATCAGCGCCGCTGTAAGCGCCACAGGGTCAGATGGATTAACGGGCAATTGCTTGGTCATCAGATATCCTTTGCTGTGCCTTCGGCCTACCGTGCGGCCCGCCCCGGGGCAAGCCAGAGAGCAAGCTGGGCTGTTGCTGATGCGTGACAGAGCGGCGCGGCTCTGCCCCGACAGGCCGCAAAAAGCTGGCAAATCTGCCGATATGGGTCATTCATCAATGAAAACAAAGCGCTGAATAGCGCGGTAACACAAGATAAGATGGCAAGGCAGCAGTGGCCCACCAAATCTTGATTTTTCTTCATCGGCCACAACAGGCCGTATCTGGCCCCTTTGGGCCAAGATGGCGTGCTGTTGCCCGGTGCCATGGGGCAAACCAGTGAGCTGGCGCGGCGTAAACGGCGCAGGCCCGTCGCTGTTTGCGGCCCCAGATCTGCCGCTTGATGCGCCGCTGCCAACAGGCACCGTGCTGCTAGAGATCGCCGCAGGCGCGCTGACCGGGTTTTTGACCGACCCACAAGCCCAGCCAACCAACCTGTTGCGCCACAGCGCGCGCCTGCCTTGGCCATCAAACCTGACCCTGCGCCTCAGCCCCACCGGCGCGCTGACCCTGCTGACCCGACAGGGCGAACAAACCCGCGCCGATACGCTGGAGGATGCAATCTCGACTGAGGCCAGCGCCATTATCACCTATGGCTGGAACGCCCCGGCCCGGTTCGGCTATCTGTCAGTCTGGCAGCCAGACCTGCACCGGATCAGACATTTGCCGCTGCGCAACCCGCTGCCACTGTGCTGGCGCGACGCTAAGCAGATGTTTGAGCAACCCTTTGATGGGCTCTCGCACCTAGCGCATTATGCCGCCATTGCCGACCATCTGTCGCCCGCCGGGCCGCTGCCTGACCTGGCCGGTGAAACCCAGATATCTACACCACAAGGGGCCGTGCAGATCAGCTGTATCCGCCCCGGGTCACGGGTAGATACGGCCGACGGCATCGGTGCCTGCGTGATCAGCGTGATCAATGCCCATGTGCCCGCGCGCGGCACGTTTGAGACGGTTGAGCTGCGCTATCCCTATCTCGGCCTGCAAGAAGATATCAACCTGTCCGCCTCAGCGCGGTTGCTGCTGTCGGGTTGCGATGTCGAATATTTCTTTGGCCAGCTCTGGGTCTCTGTGACCGCCGCTCAACTTTGTGATGGCGTGACCGCCGCGCTGCAAACACCTGCGCCAAATGCCCGCCCCAGCCAGCTGCGCTATGCTTTGGTGCTCGACCGTCCTGCCGCCATTATTGCCGCAGGCGCATTGATTGAAAGCTATGACCTGACGCCGCTTATGACCTGCCCTGCCGCGCTTGAACATTCGGTCGTCGCCGGGCTGGCTTTGCCGCAATTGACCACTGGCGCAGACAGCGCGCCGCAGCTGCGCGACTATGAAGCGCTGACGTTGCGCCAAGCCCGCGCAGCGTAGAAATAAGTCCGTGCCGCGTAAAACGAACCCGCGCAGCGTAGAAAATCAGTCGAAAAACGGGCTCATCTGTGCGATAATCACGCTGTTCTCTTCTAGCGCCTGCGCCATTAGCTTGCGCTCTTCATCGGCAATGTCATGGCCCTCGGCCAAGCGCTCATCAAGCGTGCCGTAACCAGATACATCTAGCGGCGCCAGCCCGGCAGTCTTGAGCACGGCCACGGTCTCGCGCACCGCCTCGGCCTCGTCTATGCCGCTAGAAT
The DNA here is from genome assembly GCA_016764835.1 of Paracoccaceae bacterium. The sequence goes on from JAESRD010000228.1 coordinate 11,253, forward strand.
AGCACATCAGCGCGCCGCCGGTGGCGCCTTTGGGCAGCCCGTCTTCGGCGCTGCGGCCGATCTCAACCAGCAGGGTAAAGACCTGTTGTTTGCTTTCTGACTTTGCCATCTGCATCTCCTTTGGCCCTGCCAATGCGGGCAAGTGGCCGCTATGTCAATCATCAGGTAGCGGCTTGACGCCACCCCGCATGCGGCGTGATATCACCCCCATGTCTAATGCCCCCGCCAATGATCTGCCGTTTCAGGCCCCGCAAGCACAGGTGCTGTTTCGCCCCGGCGATAGCTGCCCCGGTCTGATCTTGCTTGAGGCAGGCTCAATCCGCGTCACGCTGACAGCCGCCAATGGCCGCTCGCTGGTGCTCTACCGGGTGCGGCCCGGCGATATGTGTCTGCAAAGCTTTGCCTGCCTGACAGAGGGTCAGCATTATTCGGCCGAAGGTGTGGCCGAAACTGCGCTCAAGGGCCGCCTTGTGCCGCCAGATCGGTTTGCCCAGCGCATGGCCGATGATGCGGCTTTTCGTGGCCAGGTTCTGGCCGCAGTCGCCCGGCGCTTTGGCGAATATGAGCGGCTGGTCGAAGATGTGGCGCTCAGCGGTTTTGACGCCCGCCTCGCCCGCGCACTTTTGGCGTTGGCCGGGCCAGACGAGGCGCTGCACATCACCCATGAAGCACTGGCCGAAGAAACCGCATCGGGCCGCGCCTTTGTCAGCCGCCGCCTGTCTGGCTTTGCCGCAGATGGGCTAATCGCCACCCAGCGCGGCCAGATCACACTGCTCGCCCCCGACCGCCTGAGGCAGATTGCCGCAGATCTCGGGTGACTTTGGCCCAATGTGACTTTGGCACCGAACTCCGGCTCGAATTGCGCGAACACTGCGTCAATGACAGTTAAAGGAGTATAAACATGACACTGAATGAAGGTAATCTCGACCGTGTATTACGGATCGTTGTTGGGCTGGTTCTAATCGGGCTGGTCTTTATGGGGCCAAAAACAGCGTTGGGCTGGATTGGTATTGTGCCACTGGCCACAGGGCTAATTGGCTGGTGCCCAATCTACAAGATCTTGGGCTTCAATACCTGCCCTATGAAGAACTAGGCCCTATGAAGAACTAGGCCCATGAAAAAACGGGCCTAGTGCCGCGCCATAAGCAGGCGACCAAAGCCAAGTGTAATCGCGGCCTCAACCGCGATTGCCAGCCAAATGCCCAGCCCAACATAGCCACGGGTAAACTCATATATGCCAGTCAGCGCAAGGCCAGTCATGACCAGCGCTACCGTTGCCGCCACCAAGCGGCGGGTCTCAGCCTGTAGGCTCGCCCGCGCCATAAAACAAAGCAGCGCGAGGCCGAAGAACAGCATCGCCGTCCGCTTGGCCACAAAGTCGCCCAGTGCATTGCCCTGCAACTCAAACAGCCAAAATATCAGCCCCGGTATGAACAACAGCGTTAGGCCGAGCGCCGCAGCAATGGCCGATGTGACAGTGCAAAGCATTCTAAATGTAATTTTTTGTTCCATATGCCAATCAGACCACCGCGCGCCCCGCTCAGCAATGTGGCAAACCGGCCCACCATTTGGCGGGCCGTGCTTGGCCTAATTGCACAGCGTAAAAGCTAGTCGCGCAGCAGCTCGTTAATGCCGGTCTTGGAGCGCGTCCGTGCATCAACCCGCTTGACGATCACCGCGCAATACAGGTTAACGCCGTTCTTCGACGGCAGCGAACCCGCGACAACCACCGAATAGGGCGGCACTTCACCATAAGTGACGGCACCGGTTTCGCGGTCAACAATCTTGGTCGATTGGCCAATGAACACGCCCATGCCCAGCACCGAACCTTGGCGGATGATACAGCCCTCAACTACCTCAGAGCGCGCGCCAATAAAGCAATCATCCTCAATAATCGTCGGCCCGGCCTGCATTGGCTCAAGCACGCCGCCAATGCCAACACCGCCAGACAGATGCACATTCTTGCCGATCTGAGCGCAAGAGCCAACCGTGGCCCAAGCATCAACCATTGTGCCGGTGTCAACATAAGCGCCGAGGTTCACAAAGGACGGCATCAGCACCACGCCGGGTGCAATATAGGCGCTCTTGCGCACCACAGCGCTCGGCACAGCCCGAAAGCCCGCCGCCGCCCATTGGTTGGCGCCCCATCCCTTAAATTTGCTATCAACTTTGTCCCACCAGCCGCCGCCTTGCGGGCCACCTTCATGCGGTTCCATGTCTTTTATACGAAAGCCCAAAAGCACCGCTTTCTTGGCCCATTGGTTGACATGCCAGTCGCCATTTTCCTGCCGCTCAGCCACGCGCAATGTGCCACTATCGAGCGCATTGAGCGTCTCTTCAATCGCCTCGCGGGCCTCGCCAGTCAGGCTAGGGGTAATCGTATCGCGGGCTTCCCATGCGGCTTCAATGGCGGTTTCAAGTTGGGCGTTGGACATGTGGTGGCTCCTATTCGTGTGGCCTTTGCTGTAGCGCGGTTGGGCGGGCGGGGCAATCAGGTTGGGGGCTCGGTTGCGTGCCTGCTTTGCGGCGCCAGCACGTCGAAACGGTTCTGTCGCAAAGTTATCCGGAGGCCGCTTCAGTCGAATTTTGCTAGAGTTAAGCAACCAAGCTGGCAAACTGCTTGAACGGCGACGTGTGGTTCGTTTGAAATTGTTATTTTTGAGATCATGTGGGCTACTTCGATGCCAAAGAGTGTGGCTGCTGCTGAATGAAAGGCTTAAAGCCCAGCGTTAGCCGCGTGATTTTCTTGATGGAGCCAGAAGGCTTGGATGACGACACCGTCTATCCAA
>JAESRD010000018.1 GCA_016764835.1 Paracoccaceae bacterium
CGCGGGCGCGTTGTTGCAGGTCTACGCCAAAGCCTTTGCCATTCGGGTTCCACGGCAATGTGCCGTCCAACGCATCTTTGGGTGCTGAAAGCTCGGCCCGCAAGGCCGCCAAAGTGCGAATGTCACCGCCCATATTTGCGCCATAGGGGCCGATCCCGGCAAAGACGGAGTTTTCGGGCGCAGCCATTGCCGCAACGGCGGCTTTATTTGCCGGTAAACCCAGCTGTTTTGCCAGCCCAGCCAGCGCTTTGGCGCTATCATCGGCCAAATCTTCGCAGCGCAGGCTAAAGAAGCGATCTGGCCCAACGGCGGTGGCAATCCGCGCGACGCCCTCTTCTGCTTCTGCCCAAAGCATCTGCGGGTCGACCACATCATCGTCGCCGCTTTTATCAATCGCCCCGGTAATCCGGGCCGCAGCGCCCTGATGTTGCGACATAACCGCGGTTGCATGATTATACGGGTGCATTTGTAGATGCACGAACAGCGCATTATCGAAGTTTCCGACAAGCCTGTCGCAGGCCGAAGGATAAAGCAGCCCGGCAGTTGTCGGTATTACCAAGCGGCGCGGCGCAGTCAGTTCCGCAATTTCGCGCAGTATATAACTGGTCGGCAAATGCAGCCTCTGCATCAGCCAGCGTCGGGCCATCTCAACCGAGCCCATAACCTGCTCGCCGCTCAACAGCTGCGCCAATACCCGCAAAAGCCCGTGTATTTGCGCAGACCGCAGGCCGGTCATCTCACGCACAACAGCATCAGTCATCGGTTCAAGTTCTAGGTTACATTCGGGCAGGCCGTAAGCGGCCGGGTTTTGGCCCAAAGCCGCCGCGACCGTCAGCCCGGGCATGCCCGGCGCCGCCAAAACGAAAATAGGCGGCCCAACTTTGTCAGATTTTGTGTTCAATTTTCAAAGACCATATTGGCTAAAGAATCGAATAATTTCGTCGGTTGCATCAATCTCTTCACTCACAATTCCAGAAAATCTTGACACGCGGGCATCGGTGCCGGGCCAATTATGGCCGCCACCATTGATGATATAGAACGCCATAGAGGCATTGTTGCGGCAGCTGGTGTATTGCCGCAGGCTAACTTCCGTCCCGTCAGTTACCCTGTCAGGCAGGGCGCGGGCGCCAGTATCAGCTGAACATCCCGCCGCACCGGTCCAAAACGCCATGGTTTGTGCCTGTGACAACACGGTGCCGCCAACGCCAACACCGAGCGCGCGCATGGATGCAATATCGCCGCCCTCAAAGGGCATAAGCCGGTCTGCCGTGCCGTTGAAGAAAATCATCGGCGCGGTGCGCGAAGGTTGGCAGCTTTGGGCAAGCCCGGCAGGCAAGGTTGCCGCCGCAATGGCATAGCCAGAAAACGTGCTCGGTATGTCGCAGGCCAACCTTTGGGTGAACATCCCGCCATTGGAGATGCCCGCCGCAAATATACGGTTGCTGTTTATGCCATGGGCTGTCTGAACATGCCCAACCAGCGATTGAATGAAGGCCACATCATCAATGCCTGACCGCGTTGTGCTGCGCCCATCATTCCACTGAACCCCCGGCGAATTGGGGTAAATCAGCGCAAAACCGCCAGCTTCTGCCTTGGATGCCATATCGATTGTCGCGGCGACATTGCTGCCATTGCCCTCACCGCCATGAAAAACCATGATCGCAGGGATGTTGCTTTGCCCCTGAACGGATTGCGGGATGTAGGCGTAGTAGCTACGCGTCCGCCCCTGAAACTCCACCGAATATTGCGCCAACTCCGCCGCGGTATCTGTGCCATCGCGTTGCGCACGGCGCTCTGCAAGACGCTCCCTTATTGCATCACGAATGGGGCGGCCCTCAGCATTTGCCACTTGCGCGCCAAACAGCACGCTCGCGCCCAATATAATTGCAATAAATTTAGTAGCTTTTGGGAGACGAAGCATGAGAGCCCTTTCGTGTGAACACTGTGCGTTTGTACCTTATCGGGCCAAGATTTAACGGGGAATAACCAAACCAGCAAGCACCTGCCAGCTGTGCATTCCCAAAACAGGCGCCTTGCCGCCCGACACTTATTGCCTTTGAAGTTTCTTGCCGCTAGAAAGATCAGACATTAGCCCACATTACCTTAATTGTTTGAAATTCAGGAATTTTGCCAGATGCAAGAACCGCTTTTCATCGTCGCGCCGGGCCGTTCCTTTACCTCTGTTATCGGTGGTATGATCGGCCAACACCCAGAAATATACGGCCTGCCAGAGATGAACCTCTCGCATATCGAAACGCTTGGTCACATGATCAACATGCACAAAGGCCCGCTAGAGTTTGCGATGGCCGGGCTGTTGCGGCTTTTGGCCGAAATTCATGATGGTGAGCAGACCGAGGCAGCCGTTCTGCAGGCGCGCAAATGGATCATGAAACGTAGCCACTGGACGCCGCGCCAAACGTTTAACCATATCCAAGACAAGGTCGGCGATCGGTTGTTGCTTGATAAAAGTCCGCTCAACACCATTCGTATTGACCATTTGCAAAATATCGCCCGCATGTTTCCACATGCCAGCTACCTGCACCTGACCCGCCACCCCAGCACCGCTGGTAAGTCGGCGATGGAGCTGCGCAATACGCTGCGCGATGGCCGCCAAGATGACAGTGACGCAGAGCGCGAAAAGCGTGAGCAAGCGCCAGAGAAAAGCTGGCTGCGGGCGCAGAACAATATTTTGGAGTTTTCGCGTGAATTGGCCGTGGGTCAATATATGCGGGTCAAAGCCGAAATGTTGCTGAGTGATCCAAAATTCTACCTGTCGCAGATCTGCGAGTGGCTCGGCATCTCTAATGATGATGCCAGCCTCGAAGCCATGATGCACCCAGAAACCTCGCCCTTTGCTTGCATCGGGCCGCCAAGTGCCAAGTTCGGCAATGACCCTAACTTTCTAAAAAACCCAAAGCTCGACTTTGATCGTTTGGCGCGGATCAAAGAACCGCCGCTCAGCGATGGCGCCAGCTGGCGCGATGGCGCGGCTTTGTCAGAGCCAGTGCTAAAACTTGCGCGTCAATTTGGATATGGGTGATCAGATGAGCAATTTGAACGCGCAGAACTTTAGCTTCGTTGGCCGCGCTGGGCTGGGCGAGCCCAATGCGACAATGGCGCATTGCATGAGCTATTTTGAGGGCAATCTTTACCTCGGCACAACAACGCCAGAGTTTAACATCGCCGGTGATAGCGCCCGTATTCTTATGCATGACCCGCAGGGCAACAAATGGCTCAAGGTATTTGAGTCGCCCAAGCTAGATGCAACACCAGAAGTGCTAGAGCAGATCAATGATCGCGAAGGCCTGTTTCCAGCAGGTGCGCCACGTCCAGAGCATTTGCCGCGCGAAACCGGCATCCATTCAATGGCCGTTTTTGCCGGTAAAAGCGACGCCAAGCCCTGTCTTTATGCGGCAACGCTGTCAGAATGGGGCGCGCTTGTGCTGCGCTCTGAAGATGGCCGCGGCTTTAAGCCAGTCTGCGAGCCGGGCATGGGCAATGATGAGATCTTGGCCTTTGGCGCGCTAACCGCGTTCAACAAAAAGCTGTTTATCGCAACGGCAAGTGTCGTCACCGAAGAGGGCAATGATCTGAACGAGGCGGCAGAGGCTGCGATCTATGTCTCTGACGACCCGGCCAAGGGCACTTGGAAACTGGCCTGCGACCTTGGTTTTGGCGACGCGCAAAACCAAAGCGTGTTCTCACTGGCCACAGCGCATGGCTATCTTTATGCGGGCACGTCGAACCCTGACCGCGGTTTGCAGCTTTGGCGCACCGAGGCGAAAGGCAAAGCTCCTTATAAATGGGAGCGCGTGCTTGTTGATGGCGCGCACCGGTTCAACCTGTCTGTCACCACGGCGGCTATGCACGAGTTCAACGGCAGCCTCTATATAGGTACCGGCATTGCTGGGCTGGGGTTTGACCGTGAAAACGACATTGGCCCAAGTGCCGCAGAGCTGTTGCGGGTTAATAAAGACGGCAGCTGGGATCTGATCTTCGGCGCGCCTCGGATCACACCTGACGGGCTGAAATTTCCCTATTCGGCTATGGGTCCGGGGCTGGACGACCCCTATAATTCCATCATCTGGTCAATGGCTGAGCATGATGGCAACCTTTATATCGGCACGATGCAATGGGAGCCGTTTGACTGGGCCATGCACGGCAAAGGTGAACCACTGCAAGGTGGCTATCAGCTTTGGGCCAGCAGCGACGGCGAGCAATGGGAAAAGGTGATTGATGCCGGAAACGGCTCAATTGCCTCCACCGGGCTTCGCGCGTTGCAGTCAACGCCGCAGGGTTTGTATATTGGCACTTCGGTGCAAACCAAGCTGTTGAAAGCACAGGCGAATAAGCATAGCGGGCTTGCGGATATCAACCATCCAAGTGCGGGGTTTGATGTGCTGCTTGGTGCAAACTAACACCGGTTTCGAGCTGTGCAATTATGAGGGGTTGGCACCAAAAAGGCGCCAGCCCCTTTTTAGTCGGCCATCGCGGCGGCCAGCACCATGTCGTCGTGTTGAACAAGCTGCACCTGTAGGCGCATACCTTCAGGCGTATCGACCGTGGCCGTGCCTGCGCTCAGATCAAGTGCGACCAGCTTAAAACTGCGCGGCCGCCCGGTTAGGCCCTGACCAAACGCTTTGGCCACAGATTCCTTAGCACACCAACCGGCCGTCAGCGCCGCCGGACTATCGCCCAAAAACGCCAGCTCATCGGGGTTAAACGCGCCTTGCGCCAAAAGTTGCGGGTCGACCGAGCCGACCAGCTCCATATCAACGCCAATCGCGCGTGCAGCAGAGCAAGCCGCCAGCGCAGCACCACCAGAATGGCTGAGCGATACCACTGGCACAGGCCCAGGCACGCCGAGAATTTCCAGTGTCTCAGCCGCAACAAATGGCCGTCCACTGGGCGCATTACCAATGATGATATCAGCCGGTAGCAGCAGCAGATCATGGTGTTTCATGATCCAAGCGCGCACCGCTTCTTTAAGCGCGATACGCCCCATCAGCCAATCACGCCGCCGCTTGCCCGGCCCTTTGAGCGCGGCATAAGCCGTCCGCTCCGAGGCGCTCAATATTGTGGTCACCAGAACCCGCGTCCAGATCCCGCCCGCATCTTCCAAGAAGCCAAGCGGAAAGGCCGGAACCGACCAAAGCGTCACATCATCTGGCGCCGCCAGCGGAGCCGGCGCGCCATACCACGCCTCACGCGTGCGGTAGCGGGCCTCGTAAAACGCATGCGGCACATTAAAGAACCGGTCTTTCCAGCCGCGCACCTGCGCGATCAGGTGGCCATCTGCGGCAACACAGTCAAAGTCACCCTGCAAGAACCGCGCACCATCTGGCCCGTTTTGCCGGTTGCCCTGCGCATCTAAAAAGCTGATCCGTCCCGAAAGTTGCGCGCCGCCTGTGGCCTCAACCCGCGCATCAAGCAGCGTGATCCGGTCAATCGAAGAGGGGAACGAGCTGAAGTCAGTGCCCAACCCCTGCGCAATCCAAAACGCGGTGATATGGCCGGTTTGGTCGAGCAAAGCCGGGTTGAGCAACAGCCCCTCGGGCGCGCTGCCATCGCTAAAGAACCCGTCCAGCGGCATGTCTTTGAGCGTGGCGTTCAGCCCGCCTTCGTCCCAACCGTTTATCCGGGCAACACCTTGAAACAGCGGCCCGTGGAACATGCCTGTCGTATACAGCTGCTCCTCGGTCCAAACCGGCGGCTTGGGCGCAGTCGGCGGCGGCAAAGCAGCGGCAGGGACGGCGTCACCCAGCACGGCTTCGGCCTCAAACAGCAGCGTATCGCCGCGCTTAAGCTGCACGGCAACCCGGTCATCGCTCAGGCGCTGGGCAAGAGTGGTCAGCGTCGCCGGGCCATTGTCAAACGCCACCCAGTCGCGGGCGCGGACATTCTCTAGCGCTTGCGGCACAATGCCTGTCAGTGCGGCGGCGGCCTCGGCCACCATCTCAAGGCTAACGGCCAGCGGCAGAACTGGCAGCGCCTGCAAGTCAGGATCAGCGTCGGAAACCTCAAAAGCATAGAGCACATGATGGGCAATGAACGGGTCGAGCAGCGGGTCGAAGTCGCTCTCAGCCCGCAGGCTGTTCTCATCTTGCTTGATCCGGTGCAGCAAAGGCGGCACCCATTCTTGCGGCGCGGTCTCACCCTCACCCAAAGCTGCTTCCATAATATTTCCTTGTATATCAAGGAATTGCTGCATCAATGAGAAGTGATTGCCGACGGTATCATTACCAATAGTGGCAGGCTGAGCAGGCATAATTGCTGATATGTTAGCATTTGATGCTATCTTAACTGCTGCAGAAGGTGCTAAAATGTTAGCTACCGCAGGTGCTACAGCGCGCCCTTGCGCCAACTCCGCCGCCAAGGGCGCTGCCACATCATCAGGCAGCCGGATATAGGGCAGATGGTTGTCGATCCAGCGTTTGCGGCTCGGCTTGGGCGCGACGGTCAGATCAACCGGGTCGATCACCCGGCTGGCAAACAACGCCTCAATATTCATGTCACGCCCGCTGACCCAAACCTGCGCCATCGCTTGCAGCAGATAGTCTAGCCCACCGCGCCTGCGGCTATCCATCGCCACGCAAACCGCATCACGCCCCTTAAGGATATCATCGGCAAAGCCGGTCAAATTGGCCGATGGCCCAACCTCAAGAAATAGCCGCACGCCGTCGGCATAAAGCCGTTCAATGGTTTCGGTAAAGCGCACCCGCGCCGCCCATTGCCCGGCTGCCAAAACCCGGATTTCGCGCGGGTCATTCGGCATAGGCGCGGCAGTGGCGCAAGAATAGATCGGCAGATCCGGCACCCGAAATTCCATATCGGCGTAAACACCGGCAACCTTCTCGGCGACGCCAACAAATAGCGGCGTGTGATACGGCCGGTCAAACGGCAAAAACGAGGTGATGCCACCCTCTTGGCGCAGCGCATCGGCGACCTTTTCCATCAGCGGACGGTCACCGTACAGCACGGCCTGATGCTGGCAATTATCCAGCGCGAGGTGCAGGCCCGGCTCGGCGGCTGTCATTTCCAAAATCCGCTTGCGCGAAACCCCGCCGACGGTCAGCAATGCGCCGCCTTCAATGCCGCCAGCGGCTTCAATCTCTTGGTACAGCCGGTTGAGCGAGCGGATACGGTTGGCAAAATCGGCCCGCTCGTCGGCACTATCAGTCGCGCCAAAAATACCAGCCGCCGCCAGTGCACTATGTTCGCCGCTCGAATGGCCAACAACAGCGTCGGGCTTGATCTCTAGCTTCTTGGTCACTGCCAATAGCGCTTGCGCGGCGATGAACATCGACTCAGAGCCAAGCTCCAGCCCGAACAGCCGCTCGCCAAGGTCTTTTTCCAACTCCGGCGACAAGGTTGTCGGCGGTGGGAAAACGCTGGTCGAAGGCGCTATGTCGCGGTGTGGGAACAAGCCGTCCCAAAAGTCGAACCATTCGCGGGCCTCGGGAAACGCCATAAGCGTCTCGCCCAACATGCCCTGATATTGTGCGCCTTCGCCGGGGAAGATGAAGGCCAACTTTCCCTCAAGCGGTTTGTCGGCGGCGAAAAGACCTGTGCGCAACCGGAAGCGCGGCTTGCCCGCCTCTAGCCTATCAGCGCCCTTGCCCAGCTTGGTCAAAAGGTCGTCATAATCTTTAGCGGTAAAGGCCAGCCGCGCCGGGCCGCTGCCAGCATTTGCGGCAAAATAAGCGGCGAGCGATGATAGTTCAGTACCCGAATGCGCGGCCAGCTCAGCTTCCATAACACGGGCGCGCGCGGCCAAAGCGGCCGGGTCGGCGGCGCTGATGCAAAACAGCTCAGTGGTCCAGTGGCTCGGGGCCATGGCCGGGCCATCGGCCTCTTCGAGCACCGCATGGGCGTTGATCCCGCCAAAGCCAAATGCGTTAACCGCCGCGCGCCGTTTGGTGCCGGTTGGCGCCAGCCAAGGGCGCGGCTGGTTGTTGACGTAGAGCGCCGTGGTCTCGAACCCCAGCTCTGCGCGGACCGTGTCGCACAGAGTTGGCGGCAGGGTTTTATGGTAAAGCGCGAGGCTGGTTTTGATCAACCCGGCAGCACCAGCGGCGGGAATACAGTGACCGATCATCGACTTAACCGAACCAATGGCGGTGCTTGGC
>JAESRD010000229.1 GCA_016764835.1 Paracoccaceae bacterium
ACAACAATAGACGTGTTGTTTGCCCGAGGGTGATGGCATGGCCGTGGCCGGAATTTGGCTAAATATTGTTAACCATTAATAGGTTACGTAGGGTTAGCCGTCTTGCCGAATTGTGGTATTCTTCGGATCATAGGGGCTGTCTTCGGTCACCACCGCGTCCCAGAGCTGGCGCATCATCCGCACCTTTAGCTTGGTGCCCGGCACGGCCAGATCAGGGCGGATATAGCCCATGCCAATGCTCTTGCTAAACGCCACCGAATAGCCGCCCGATGTCAGCCGCCCTACGCGGGTATCGCCGTGATACAAAGCCTCGCGGCCCCACGGGTCGGCATCATCTGGCCCGTCAATCAGCAGCGTTACACATTTGGAACGGATGCCGATCTTTTGCATCGCCTCTTTGCCGTTGAACTCTTTGTTCAGGTCAACAAAGCGCGGCAGATCGGCCTCAAGCGGTGTCGCGTCGCGGCCCAGCTCAGTGCCAAAAGCCCGGTAGCTTTTTTCTTGGCGCAGCCAGTTCTGCGCCCGACCGCCAACCAGCTTCATCCCGTGCGGCTCGCCTGCTTTTTCCAACAGATCAAACAGATAGTTCTGCATTTCTATCGGATGGTGCAGCTCCCAACCCAGCTCGCCCGTATAGGCCACGCGGATGGCATGGACCGGGCACATGCCCAGCTCGATCCGGCGCGCGGAGAGCCACGGGAACCGTTTGTTCGACAAGGCAGTTTCCGGGTCTGCATCCTTGATAATACTGGTCAAAATAGCCCGGCTCTTCGGCCCGGCCAGCGCGAACACGCCCCATTGCGTGGTCACATCATTACATTCGATCCGGCCAAATTCCGGCTCTTTATCGGCAATCGCTTTGCGCAGAAAATCAGCGTCATAATCGGTCCATGCCCCGGCAGAGACCAGATAGAACTGGTCTTCAGACAGCCGAACAATGGTGTATTCAGTGCGCGTCGTGCCCGCCTCTGTCAGCGCATAGGTCAGGTTAATCCGGCCAATGCGCGGCAGTTTATTGGTGGTAAACCAGTCAAGGAACGCCGCAGCCCCCGGCCCGGTGACCATGTGTTTGGTGAATGCCGTGGCATCAATCAGCCCAGCGGCCTCCCGCATGGCCGTCGCCTCGGCATGGGCATATTGCCACCAGCCACCCCGGCGGAAACTGCGTGATGCTTTGTCATCAAAGCCCATCGGCGCAAAATAGTTGGGCCTGTCCCAGCCGTTAACCTGACCAAATTGCGCGCCGCGCGCGGCTTGGCGGTCATAGGCGGGCGATGTGCGCAGGGGCCGCGCCGCTTCGCGTTCCTCGTCAGGGTGGTGCAAAATAAAGACGTGGCTGTAGCATTCTTCGTTCTTTTGCACCGCATATTCGGTGGTCATCCAAGAACCGTAGCGCTTGGGGTCAAGCGACGCCATGTCGATCTCAGCCTCGCCCTCGACCATCATCTGCGCCAGATAATAGCCGGTGCCGCCCGCCGCGGTAATGCCAAAGCTAAAGCCCTCGGCCAGCCACATATTACGCAGACCCGGCGCCGGACCGACCAGGGGGTTACCGTCGGGCGTGTAGCAAATAGGGCCGTTGAAATCATCCTTGAGCCCCACCGTTTCAGCCGATGGGATCCGGTGGATCATCGACATATATTCTTGCTCAATCCGTTCCAGATCGAGCGGAAATAGATCAGCCCGGAAACTGTCTGGCACGCCATATTTAAACCGCGCTGGCGCGCCCTCCTCGTAAGGGCCAAGGATCCAGCCGCCGCGCTCCTCGCGCACATACCATTTGGCATCAGCGTCGCGCAGAACCGGGTGTTCGGGCGCAGATTTGCGGTGCTCAACCAGCGCCGGGTCAGCGTCGGTAACGATAAACTGATGCTCCACCGGGATCGCTGGAATGCGGATACCCAGCAACCCCGCAGTGCGCTGCGCGTGGTTGCCGGTGGCGGTGACTACATGCTCGGCATGGATGATAATCTGCTCGTCCGAGGCCACCAGATTGCCGCCCTTTTCCACCATCTTGGTGCAGGTCACATCCCAATGATTGCCGGTCCAGACATAGGCATCAACCTGCCAGCGCCGCTCGATACTCACGCCGCGCATGCGCGCGCCTTTGGCCATGGCCATGGTCATATCAGCGGGGTTGATATAGCCGTCCGTCGGGTGAAAGATCGCCCCTTTCAGGTCTTCGGTCCGCACCAAAGGCCAGCGTTCTTTAATCTGCGCCGGGGTCATAAACTCATGCGGCACATCACATGTCTCGGCGATAGACGAATAGAGCATATATTCGTCCATGCGTTCTTTGGTCTGGGCCATGCGCAGATTGCCAACCACGGCAAAACCGGCGTTTAGCCCGGTCTCCGCCTCAAGCGATTTGTAGTAATCGACCGAATATTTGTGAATATGCGTGGTGGCATAGGACATGTTGAACAGCGGCAGCAGCCCCGCCGCATGCCATGTGCTGCCCGAGGTCAGCTCATCGCGCTCCAACAGCATGACATCATCCCAGCCAGCCGCGGCCAGATGATAAGCTATCGACGTGCCAACGGCACCGCCGCCAACGACCAAAGCTTTGACATGGGTTTTCATACTGCTGCTCCCTCAGACCTGTTAGGGCATAGTTAGGCGCAATTTCGCAGCAAATGCGAGTGGCAGCCGACCATCCACCACCAGTTTCCGACAGGTGGGGCTAGTTCGTCCGCGAACGACAGCGTTTTACCGTGCCAACCATTGAGCAGCCATCGCTGAGAACCGGCTCAATTTGCAGCACCCCGGCGCGGCGTATCATAGGGATAGCCGTCGGCGCGGGCTCGGCGGGCACAAGTTCCAAGGGGGCAAGCTGGTTGGCGCTGACAAAACTGGCGGCAGTGTCCAGCGCTGGGGCAAAGCTCAACGGTGCCTCGACAATGCTGGCGCTGCGCTGCGCTGTTTCTTGCACAACCTGCGGCGCTTCTGGCTCGGGTGCACCAGCCATAATTGTAGGCCCGGTCTGCGCGCGCACAATCGGTGTTGGCGCAACTTCGGCGACTTGCGGTTCGGGCGCAATTTCGGGCGCGATTTCTGGCGCTTCAACCGAGGCGGCAATCTGCGCGGCCTCAACAGGCTGCTCAGGCGATCCGAAAAAGACCAAGACAACGCCCAAGATCAGGCCACCAAAAACAAGTGTTAGTGCGGGGAATAATATGCGGGCCATTCTGGCCTCCTTGCTGCTCTTGTGAGCAGGCTAGGCAGCAAAGAAGGCAAAAAAGCGGCAATCTTGGGCGCGCGCGCGCAGCGTTGCATTCATGCCGCAGTGCCGCATGGTTGAATGCTGCCCGGCAAGCCCATATTAAGAGGGAGAGCGCAGTCAATTAGGGCCGGACCATGCAGATTTGTCGAACAATTGCGCAGATCCGCCACGCCGTTGACGGCTTTCGCGCAGCAGATGAAAACGTAGCCCTTGTCACTACAATGGGCGCGCTGCATGCCGGGCATATGGCACTGATGGCCGAGGCAAACGGCGCGCGGGACCGGGTTGTCGCCACGCTATTTGTCAACCCAACCCAGTTTGGCAACCCAGATGATCTGGCCAGCTATCCGCGCGACGAGGCCCGCGATTTGGCCATGCTGGAAACGGCGGGTATTGACGCGGTGTTCATCCCCGACGCTAGCGAGATTTACCCCGAAGGCGACGAGACTTTTGTTGAAACCGCGCGTTTGGCCGGGTTGTTTCACGGCGCTGTCAGGCCGGGGCATTTTCGCGGTGTTGCCACTGTGGTTTGCAAATTGTTCAATATAATTCAGGCCGATACTGCCTTTTTCGGCGAAAAAGACTACCAACAGCTGGCCGTTATTCGCCGCATGACCCGTGATCTGCATATGCAGATCGACATTCGCGGGGTCGCCACCCTGCGCGAGCCAGACGGGCTGGCAATGTCGTCGCGCAATGTCAAACTCATGCCCGATGATCGCGCCGCCGCCCCGGTGCTGAACCGCGCGCTCAACGCCGCACAAAAGGCGATGGACCGCCAAACCCAAGCCGAAGATCTCATCTCCGTTATCCGCGCGATCATCACAATGGAGCCGCGCGCCACTTTGCGCGCTCTTGATATCGTCGATGCCGCCAGTTTCACCCCCGCCACCGGCCCCATAACCGCACCTATCGGCATTATGGTTTCTGCCAAATTTGGCGATGTCCTTCTTATTGACCAACGGGAGATCACCCCATGAGCACCCAAACCGCAAAAATTCGCCGCATGACTGTGCCGCAAATTGCCAGCCGCAAGGGCGGCGACCCGATCGTATCGCTGACATCATATCACGCGCATACCGCTGCGATCGTTGATAAATATGCCGACTTCATCCTTGTCGGTGACAGTTTGGGCATGGTCATGCACGGCATGGACAGCACAATTGGCGTGCCACTTGATCTGATGATCATGCATGGCAAGGCCGTGGTGCGCGGCACGCAAAGGGCGTTGATCGTCGTCGATATGCCGTTTGGCACTTATGAGGAAAGCCCAAATATGGCCTTTCGCAATGCCGCGACAGTGATGAAAGAAACCCAATGCGGCGCGGTCAAGCTAGAGGGCGGCGCGCGCATGGCCGAGACCATCAAGTTCCCCACCGAGCGCGGGATACCGGTCATGGCCCATATTGGGCTGACGCCGCAATCAAGCCATGTGCTTGGCGGGTTTAAAACCCAAGGCCGCGATGAAGATACGTGGCCCGTCCATATCGCCGATGCTAAAGCCGTGGCCGAAGCCGGTGCTTTTGCCGTTGTGGTTGAGGGCGTGGTCGAGCCGCTGGCCGACCTGATCACTGAGGCGGTAGATATACCGACCATCGGCATTGGTGCATCAAAGAACTGCGACGGGCAGATATTGGTGCTCGAAGATATGCTGGGGCTAAACCCATGGGTGCCGAAGTTTGTTAAGAAATACGGTAATTTGGGGCCGCAGATCGAAGAGGCGGTGAAGGCCTATGCTGAGGAAGTGTCAGACAGGAGCTTTCCGGGGCCGGATCAGGTATATAATTAAGGCCATAGCGCCTAAAGTAAACCACCGACCCTGTTTTCAGGGTCGGCTGCGAGCCTCAAGCATCTATGTTGAACGCGCTAAGCCTTCTTCGCCCGCTCAACATAAGAATTATCCTCAGTCTGAATAACAATCCGCGTGCCGGCGCTAATATGCGGCGGCACCATAACCCGCAGCCCATTGGTGCATTGCGATGGCTTATAAGACGACGACGCGGTTTGCCCCTTGAGCACAGGCTCGGTCTCTTCGACCTCAACCGTCACCCGCTGGGGCAGCTCAAGACCTATCACATTCTCGCCGTGGATTTTTAGAAAAACCCTGATCCCATCGTTCAAGAACACTTTGGCATCGCCAATCACATCATCCTGAACCGAGATCTGCTCATAGGTGTTTGGCTCCATAAAATGATAGCCCTCACCGTCGGCATAGAGAAAGTCGTAAGCCGTATCTTCGACATGCGCCCGCTCAACCTGCTCAGTCGTCCGCCAGCGCTGCGCGACCTTTACGCCGTCTGATATCCGGCGCATATCCACCTGCGTCACCGGCGTGCCTTTGCCGGGATGGTAGTTCTGCGCGGTCAGCACGATGTAGAGCTTATCGTCAACTTCGAGCACGTTGCCCTTGCGGAGCGAGGAGGCGATGACTTTCACTTGGGCGGTTCCTTGTCTTTGCATGGCCATGTAAAAGAGGCCCAATTCCCCTTTGCTCCTAGCCTATCAGCACCCAATCCACCAGCCAGAAAGACGCAGCCCATGCCGCCAAACCAGCCCGACACCCCATGGTGGCACCCCACCCGCCACGTTGACCGTGCCCCGCTATTGCGCGGGCGTGGCCGCGTGCAGCAGACCTTGCGCACTTGGTTCGGCGCGCAGGGCTTTACCGAAGTCACCATCTCGGCGCTTCAGGTCTCGCCCGGCAATGAGGCGCACTTGCACGGTTTTGCGACAATGATGCAGGGTGAGACCGGCGCACAATCTCAGATGTACCTGCATACATCGCCAGAATTCGCCATGAAAAAGCTGCTGGCGGCGGGCGAGCGCCAGATCAACTGTTTCGCCCAAGTGTACCGCAACGGCGAGCGCGGCGTCTTGCACCACCCGGAGTTCACCATGCTCGAATGGTATCGCAGCGGGGCCGATTACACCCAGCTCATGAGCGATTGCGCCGCCATTTTGCGCCTCGCCGTGCTGGCCACCGGCGCAAAAGTGCTACAGTTTCGCGGCCTGGAATGCGACCCCCTAGCCCCTATTGAACGCCTCAGCCTCACCGAAGCCTTTGACCGCTACACAGGCATAGATCTCGCTGCCACGCTTGACGAAAACGGCCAAGGCAATGGCCAAGCCCTACGCCAAGCCATGCAAAAAGCTGGCCTTTCCGCAGGCGCAGAGCATGACTGGGCCACCCTGTTCAGCCAAATCCTCGTCGGCCAGATCGAGCCAAACTTAGGTATCGGCGCGCCCACAGCGCTCGACCGTTACCCCGCCTGCGAAGCCGCCCTCGCCCGGCGCTGCCCCGATGATCAGCGTTTTTCAGAACGGTTCGAGCTATATGCATGCAGTGTCGAGCTGGCCAATGGTTTTGGCGAGTTGACAGACCCTGCCGAACAACGCCTCAGGTTCGAGGCTGAGATGGCCGAGAAACAGCGCCTCTACGGCGAGACCTACCCGCTCGACGAAGACTTTCTCACCGCCCTCGCGCTTATGCCAGATGCCAGCGGCATCGCTCTTGGCTTTGACCGTTTGGTCATGCTGGCCACCGGCGCGCCGCGCATTGATGATGTCATCTGGGCACCCGTCGCCTTGCCAGCGCCGTAGCCACGGCCCGCTTAAGAACCAAGCCAGCCACAAGCACCGCAAGGAGCCCGCGCTCCTTGCTCAAGAATGTAATGCGCCGCAGGCGCGCCGCTGGGTTACAACATCCCCGGCACGACCAAATCAGGCGGTCTGTGCCCGTCTTCAAATGTGCGAATGTTAAGGATCACCTTCTCGCCCATCTGCGCGCGGCCCTCAACCGTGGCCGAGCCCATATGCGGCAGCAACAGCACATTTGGCAGCTCGCGCAAACGTGGGTTTATCGCCGCGCCATGCTCGTAAACATCCAAGCCCGCCCCGGCAATCTCTTTGGCCCGCAAGCCCCGCGTCAGCGCATTCTCGTCAATCACTTCGCCGCGTGACGTGTTTACGATCACCGCATTGGGCTTCATCAGTTTTAACCGCCGCGCATTAAGCAAATGAAACGTCGATGGCGTATGCGGACAGTTGATCGACAGCACATCCATGCGCGCCACCATCTGATCAAGGCTCTCCCAATAGGTTGCCCCCAGCGCGCCCTCTATCTCAGGCCGCAGCCGTTTGCGGTTGTGATAGTTGATCTTCATGCCAAATACAGCAGCCCGTTTGGCCACCGCTTGGCCAATTCGGCCCATGCCCAAAATTCCCAGCTCGCGCCCGCCAAGCCGCCCGCCAAGCAGCGCCGTCGGCGCCCAGCCCGGCCAGTTATCTTGCTGCATCAGCGCCATGCCCTCGGGTATCCGCCGGGTGACGCTCAAGATCAGCGCCATGGTCATATCGGCGGTGTCTTCGGTGACAACACCGGGGGTGTTAGACACCAAAATACCGCGTTGCCGGGCGGTCTCGACATCAATGTGGTCAACACCCGCACCATAATTGGCAATCAGTTTCAGCTGATCACCGGCCTGCGCCAGTAGCCGCGCATCAATCTGGTCTGTCACCGTTGACAGCAGAACATCCGCCTGCGCCATCGCCTCAGCCAGCACCTCACGGCTCATCGGCAGATCATCTTGATTGAGCCGCACATCAAAGAGTTGGCCCAACCGCTCCTCTATCGAGGCTGGTAATCGTCGCGTGACAACAACACTTAACCGTTTGCCTGTCATTTATGCCCTCCGCAGCTTTTCATCATTGTGCTCACATGACAAAATGCAGCGCAAGGCGACAAGTCACAAGAACTTCGCGCCTGATTTAGCTATATGGGGTGTTGAGGCAGTGAAATTTTCAGCGATCTTGATCATAATGGCAGCCACACTCGCGCTGCCAGCCCATGCCGAACAGCTGCGGCCACAGCTGCGCCCCGCCAGCCTTGATGTCCCCGCGCCCGCCGCGCAACCTGCGCAGCCAGACGAGCCGATCATCGGCGCAGAGACCAACCTGCCCTTGCCGCGCTACGTCTCGCTCAAGGCCAGCGAAGGCAATGCACGGCGCGGCCCCTCGCTGTCGCACCGCATCGACTGGGTGTTTTTGCGCCGCGGCATGCCGCTGCAAATCACCGCCGAATTTGGCCATTGGCGGCGGGTGACAGACCGTGACGGTCTGGGCGGCTGGATGTACTACACCCTGCTTTCCGGTGTCAGATCAGTGATCATTGACCAAGACATGCTGCCCCTGCGCGCCCGCCCAGAAGAGACCGCGCCGGAAGTCGCCCTGCTCGAGGCCGGGGTGGTCGCCCGGCTGGGCGAATGCCTGCCCGACTGGTGCCGCCTCACCTCTGGCGGCTACCGCGGCTGGGCGCTCAAAACTGCCCTGTGGGGTGTTGAGCCAGATGAGCTGCGCGACTAGAGCAGCCCCCGCCCTTTGAGCAGCGCCTCAACCCCCGGCAAACGGCCGCGAAACTGGATGTAGAGTGCTGCCGCATCAACCGAGCCGCCGCGTGACAAGATCGTGTCCTCCAGCTTCTTGGCTAAGGCAGGGTCAAACGCATCGCCTGCTTCGTCAAAGGCTTCAAAAGCATCGGCATCCATAACTTCCGACCACATGTAGCTGTAATAGCCCGATGAATAGCCATCACCCCCGAAGATATGGGCAAAATGCGGCGTGCCGTGGCGCATGCCAATGGCGCGCGGCATGCCAATCTCTTCGAGTATTTCAGCTTGCTTTTGCATCGGATCAGCCGGCGGTGGGCCGTTGTGAAACGCCAGATCAACCAGCGCCGAGGCGACATATTCGACCGTTTGAAACCCCATATCATAGGTCGATGCCGCCAGCAGACGTTCTTGCAACGCATCCGGCATTGGCGCGCCGGTTTCGGCATGGGTGGCGAATTTGGCCAGAACCTCTGGCACATCAAGCCAATGCTCATAAAGCTGGCTTGGCAGCTCGACAAAGTCGCGCGCGACATTGGTGCCTGCGATGCTTTCATAGGTCACATCGGAGAGCATATTGTGCAACGCATGGCCGAACTCGTGAAACAGCGTGCGCGCATCATCATGCGACAGCAAAGCTGCCTGCCCCTGCGCCGGTTTGGCAAAGTTGCAAACATTGGTCACAATCGGACGAATATCACCGGCAAGGCGTTGTTGGGCGCGCATATCAGAGCACCACGCGCCCGACCGCTTAGAGCCACGGGCAAAGTAGTCGCCGACAAACAGCGCCACATGCGCGCCATCGCGGCGCACGTCCCAAAGCCGAACATCGGGGTGGTATATAGGGCCTTGTACTTCAGTAAACTCAAGCCCAAACAACCGGTTAGCGCAGTCGAATGCGGCCTCTATCATCCGCTCAAGCTGGAAATAGGGTTTGATGAGCGCCTCGTCGAGATCATGCTCAGCCATGCGCCTTGCCTCGGAATAGAACCGCCAATCCCATGACTCTAACGGGCCTTCATACCCGTCGGCGTGCAACATTGCCTCGAGCAGGGCTGCATCTTTGTTGGCCGCCGCGCGGGCGGGCGCCCAAACCTGCATCAGCAGCGCGGACACGGCGCTCGGGCGGCCTGCCATTTCGGTCTCAAGCTTAAAATCAGCGAATGTCTCATAGCCCAAAAGCTGCGCCCGCTCAGACCGCAAAGCCAACGTTTGCGCCGCAATTTCGCGGTTGTCAGTCTCACCGCCATTGGCACCGCGCGCACCCCAAGCAGCATAAGCCTTTTGCCGCAAATCACGCCGGGTTGAGAACTGTAGGAACGGCACAATCAGACTGCGCGACAGCGTCACCACCGGCCCGCCTGCGTCACGCTCTTCGCCTGCCGCCCGCGCCACGGCGATAACAAAGTCTGGCAATCCGGCCAGGTCATCTGTCCCAAGCGCCATTTGCCAGCGACGCTCATCGGCCAACAAGTTCTGGTTAAACCGGGTGCCAAGCACAGCCAGCTGCGCCTTTACCTCTTTGAGCCGCGCCGCTTCGGCCCCAGCCAGAAGCGCGCCGCTG
>JAESRD010000230.1 GCA_016764835.1 Paracoccaceae bacterium
GCTTACCAGTTCATGGATTACTGGCTCTCGACCGAGGTTCAAACCCGCGTCGCCGAAGCGCTGCTCGACAGCCCAGCCAACGCAAAGGTCGTTGTCAGCGATGAGATCGCGGAGAGCCTGACTTATGGCGCAGAGTTGATCAATTCGTTGAACATGCTCGACCCGGCAGCGATCATCGACAATCGCGAAGCTTGGTTGGAGAACTGGAACGAAAACGTCGTCAACTGAGAACGTCGTTACCTAAACCCAAATCCGCCGGCGCAGCCTTAGCGCTGATGCCGGCGGAGACCATTATCGGAGCAGCCAATGTTTCAAAACAATAGAGAGGGGCTGGCGCTGGCGCTTCCCGCCGCTGTGTTTACAGCGATCTTGTTCTTGTTGCCCATCGGCATGTTGCTGTCGGAGGCTTTTCAAGTTGATGGCCATTGGTCTTTGCGCGGCTACTTGGATTTTGCCAGCAAACCCCTGAACCAGACTGTATTTTGGCGCTCCCTCAAACTGGCGGGGTTGGTTGCAATGACAAGCGCGGTGATCGGCTATGCCTGCGCGTTTTGCATCATCAATCTAGACGGCAAAAACCGAGGCCGTATTTTCGGGCTGATCGTGCTGCCATTGATGATCTCACCCGTGGCGCGCACCTATGCATGGATCGTCATTTTGGGGCGCACTGGCATCGTCAATGATGCAATCATCGGGTTGGGCCTCAGCGACACGCCCATTCGGATCCTGTTCACCGAAACAGCCGTCTTCATCGGCCTGCTGCAACTCTTCTTGCCGTTGATGATTATCTCTCTCATCAGCTCAATGGAAAACCTGCCCAAAGATGTGATCGCGGCATCGCGCGTGCTCGGCGCAAGCTGGCTGCAAGTCTTCACCAAGGTCATTCTGCCCTTAACCAAAGATGGGCTGGTCTTAGGCGGGACGTTAGTGTTCACCGGATCACTCACCGCCTATATTACACCGGCAATATTGGGCGGCTCAAAAGTGCTAATGCTTGAGACGCTTTTGTATCAGCGCGTCAATGTAGCCAATGATTTTGTCTCAGCAGGCGTCATTGCAACCATTCTCATTGTCATGAGCTTCGGGGCCAACATTTTGCTCAAACGCATCGCAGCAATAAGGAGCTGAATATGTCATCAAAATGGACCTCGCGCATCATCATTGGCATAACGCTTACCTTCTTGATTGGGCCGTTTCTTATCATCATCTTGGCCGGTCTTTCAGCTGGCGACTTCATGACTTTTCCGCCCGATGGTATCTCGCTCAAATGGTACCTCAAGGTTTTCACTGTCGAGAGTTTCCGCGCCAGTTTTGCGCTTTCAATGTTTCTCGCCGTCTTTGGCACGATTGCAGCGCTGATACTGGGCATACCGGCCGCTTACGCAATCAGTCGCTACGACATCCCCTATGCAGAGACGATAAAGACCATTGTTGCGGCCCCTATTATTGTCCCCGGTATCATTGTCGGGCTGGCGCTGTTGCGGTACCTCGTAGTCCCCTTGGGCTTCACGGTTACTCTGGCGCTGTTCCTCGCCCACACAGCACTTGTTTTGCCCTATGCCGTGCGTGTCGTTTCATCGAGCTTGAATAATCTGAGAGGTGATATGGAAGAGGCGGCTGTTCTTCTTGGCTGCTCGCGCATCGGGGCATTTATGCGCGTGGTGCTGCCCAATATCCAAAGCGGGGTTTTGGCCGCCTTCATCTTGGGCTTTGTCACCAGTTTCAATCAGGTGCCTGTGTCTTTGTTCCTATCGGGGCCGGGGGTACGCACCCTCCCAATCGACATGCTGTCTTACATGGAAATGACATATGACCCGTCTGTCGCCGCCCTTTCAGCCCTTCTCGCCTTCTTGTCGGTCATCATCGTCTTCGTCGCCGAAAAATTTCTAGGATTTTCCCGCTATGTCTAATGCCTTTGTATCCTTGCAAAAACTGTCATTGGCTTACGGGTCAAACATTGTTGTCCCCGAGCTTGATCTGGACATCGTCGAGGGCGAGCTGATCGCTCTGCTGGGGCCGTCTGGATGCGGTAAAACCACAACGATGCGCGCGATTGCTGGTCTGATGGCCCCTCAATCGGGGCGCATTTATATTGATGGCATAGACATGACGCGCATGCCGGCAAACAAGCGCGGGATCGGGCTTGTCTTTCAATCTTACGCCCTGTTTCCGCACCTCACCACCTTTGAGAATGCCGCTTTTGGGTTGCGCCTCAAAAAGCTTCCGCAAGCCGAAATAACTCAGATCGTGGAGCGGGGCCTGAGGGCCGTTGGCCTCGACCGTCTCGCAGACCGCAAGCCCGCAGAAATGTCAGGGGGGCAGCAACAGCGCCTCTCACTCGCGCGGTCTTTGGTGATGCAGCCAAAGGTGCTACTGCTTGATGAGCCGCTCTCAAACCTCGATGCAAGGTTGCGGCTTGAAATGCGGGCGGAGCTGCAACGCGTTCAAAAAGAAACAGGTATCACCATGGTATTTGTGACCCATGACCAATCAGAAGCGCTGGCGCTGGCAGATAGAATTGTCCTCATGAATAATGGAATAATTGAGCAAATCGGGACCCCAGACGAATTGTATGGAGCGCCAAAAACCAAATTTGCCGCCGATTTCTTTGGGTTTGAGAATATTTTTGAAGTTGAGGGCAACACCATCAAAGGCGCGGCTCAAAGCCTGCCATTAGGCTTCGAGTCCACATCAAAATATTTGGCATGGCGACCGGGCGCGATTGACGTGGGTGTTGGGAACTTCTCGGGCATCGTGCGCGGTTCAGCCTTTGCTGGCGAGCAACGAGAATATATCATCGAGTCCAAAATAGGACAGGTTCACGCCGCGACGCCAGCCGCTGATCCTTCCTACAAGATTGGTGAGGAGATCGTTTTCGACTTTCCGCAGGATCATTCTTTGCCGCTCGCAAGGTAGGAAGCGAAGTGGTCCGGTAAAACTTGACGGCGCGCGAAGATGCAACCTAACCTGAAGACAGAATTCACAGATGACAGCGCGACGCCGTTGCTCTGATGAACTTACAGTCAGGCAAGCGCGCGGATCCTGAATGCCTCTCCGGCGATAAGGCTGGCAATTCGCGACGTTCCCCCAGCGTGCAATCAAAAGCCGCCGATGTACTGCCAGAACGATCTTCACGCGCCGGACGGTTTCCGGTGCGGCTTCTCGCCATCTTTTTGACAGCAGCATCTGTCCAATGTGCCATGGACGATCATCTTGACGGCGTTTTGCAGCGGCAAAATTGCGCCCTGCAAAGCGCGAACCCTTCGGGTAAGAACTGGCGGGATTGAATATTCGGGGCCTTGTGGTTCTCCATTTCGGAGTACCGATTAGCGATGACGCATTGCCGCTTGCGCGCCGTCAATCCCAACGAGGAACGCCGTGAAATATTTGGCTGGGCCTGCGCTGACGCCAATTCCTGAAATGTCGCCACCGCCGAGCAGTGAGAGTGAGGGTGAGGGTGAGGGTGAGGGTGAGGGTGAGGGTGAGGGTGAGGGTGAGGGAACGACTGTCATGCACCGCCGACAGCACCAATAGATGATGCCACTGATGCCTACATTTTTGGGGGTGCGCAGCTTGCCAAAACGAAACCAGGGATGATGAAATCTAACCCCGCCAGCTCCAAGGATAAGTGAGCGACCCGCGCAGGCAGGTCACCGCCACTCGACACCCACTATCTCAGCCCTAGATCAACACGCCAACCAACCATTTCTCCCCCAAAACCCACGCATCCGCACCGTTTCACCCCTAATTCAGCAATTTTACTGCATTTCGGGCAAAACTCTGCATCTGCGCGGTTGCAGGCTCAAGGCACGCTGCCTATATAGCCGAAGGTCAGGGTTTGCTAAGACTGCAACCCTATTTTCCAACCCGGATAGCCGGGGTGCCGTATATCGGGCCCCGCCGCTCAAACCGCCTCAGTTTAAGGGATTTGAACAAATGGCTAAAGTCATCGGTATCGACCTCGGTACGACTAATTCTTGCGTTGCCATCATGGATGGTTCTCAGCCTCGCGTTATTGAAAACGCTGAAGGTGCGCGCACAACCCCCTCAATCGTCGCCTTTACAGATGACGAGCGTCTTGTTGGCCAGCCGGCCAAGCGCCAAGCCGTCACCAACCCCGAAAATACGATTTTCGCGGTGAAGCGTCTTATCGGCCGTCGCGCCGACGACAAAGCAGTGACCAAAGACAAAAAGCTGGTTCCCTTCAATATTGTCGATGGCGGCAATGGCGATGCATGGGTTGAAGCACGCGGCGAAAAGTATTCGCCCAGCCAGATCTCTGCCTTTATCTTGGGCAAGATGAAAGAGACCGCCGAGAGCTATCTTGGTGAAGAAGTCACACAGGCGGTTATCACCGTACCGGCTTACTTCAACGACGCCCAGCGTCAGGCCACCAAAGATGCCGGTAAAATCGCCGGTTTGGA
>JAESRD010000231.1 GCA_016764835.1 Paracoccaceae bacterium
GACAGTATCCTTGAGGCGATCGACGCCGAGATCCCGCTGGTGATCTGCATCACCGAAGGCATTCCTGTGCTCGACATGATGAAGGTAAAGCGCGCGATCGAAGGCTCTGGCACGCGGCTTATCGGGCCAAACTGCCCCGGTGTTATCACGCCGGGTGCTTGCAAGATTGGCATCATGCCCGGCCATATTCACAAGCGCGGCTCGGTTGGCGTGGTGTTACGCTCCGGCACACTGACTTATGAGGCCGTGAAGCAAACATCTGACAGTGGCCTTGGCCAGTCGACAGCTGTTGGCATTGGCGGCGATCCGATCAAAGGCACTGAGCATATCGACATCCTTGAGATGTTCCTCGCCGACCCTGAAACTCAGTCGATCATTATGATCGGTGAGATCGGTGGCAGCGCCGAGGAAGAAGCCGCCCAGTTCCTGATTGATGAGCGTAAAAAGGGCCGCTGGAAGCCAACGGCTGGTTTCATCGCGGGCCGCACAGCCCCTCCCGGCCGCCGCATGGGCCATGCTGGCGCGATAGTCGCCGGTGGCAAAGGCGACGCGGAGAGCAAGATCGAAGCCATGCGCGCTGCTGGCATCATCGTCGCTGACAGCCCCGCTGGGCTTGGCGAAGCTGTGCTTGAGGCGATTGGCTAAACCAATGGGCCGGGCGCGCGCCATAAAAACCAGCCTGTCAAAGGCAGCCAACATGCGAGGCCACAAAGCGCGGCCCGCATGTTTGTGGTTTGGGCTTGTGCTGGCTCCTTGGCGCGCCGGTGCCGCCCGGCTCACAGCAGGCTTCATCAGCCCGCCCAACCCCGAAAATAGTCGCGTTAATAAACAACACTTCATCTTCGGCTACTTAGCTATTGCGTCTCAAACGTCGCTCTTTGCCCGCCCCTCCACACCTGGCGCTCATGCCTACGGTCCCAACCCCTTTGAGGTATCCCCATGACCGATAAGCCGTCCAATGATGTCTTCCATGCATCGTCCTTCCTGCAAGGCACCAATGCCGAATATATCGAGCAGCTCCACGCCCGCTATGCACAAAACCCAAACGCGGTTGATGACACATGGCAGGCATTCTTTGCGGGCCTTGGTGACAGCAAAGCCGAAGCCCGCGCCGAGGCAGCAGGCCCCAGCTGGGGCCGCGCCGACTGGCCGCTTACCCCCAATGATGACCTGACAGCAGCACTTGATGGCCAATGGGCGGCCGAGCCGGAAGCCGCGGCCAAGAAGATCAAGGCCAAAGCCAGCGACAAGGGTGTGGACCTGAGCGAAGATCAAGTCCGCGCCGCCGTGCTTGATAGTTTGCGCGCGCTAATGATCATCCGCGCCTACCGTATTCGTGGCCATTTGGCCGCCGATCTTGATCCGCTCAAGATCGAGAATTCCGACGCGTCAGACCACCCTGAGCTGAACCCGCTCTCTTACGGCTTTACCGCCGCCGACATGGACCGGCCGATCTTTATCGACAATGTTCTGGGGCTTGAATTCGCCTCAATGAACGAGATTATAGCGCTGGTGAAGCGCACCTATTGCGGCACGTTCGCGCTTCAATATATGCATATCTCAAACCCCGAAGAAGCCGGTTGGCTCAAGGCCCGGATCGAGGGCATGGGCAAAGAGATCAGCTTTACCAAGCAAGGTCGCAAAGCGATTTTGAACAAGCTGGTCGAGGCTGAGGGCTTCGAGAAGTTCCTGCATGTCAAATATATGGGCATCAAACGTTTTGGGCTTGATGGCGGCGAAGCGCTGATACCGGCGATGGAGCAGATTATCAAACGTGGCGGCCAGCTGGGCCTTCGCGAAGTGGTGATCGGCATGCCGCATCGGGGCCGTCTGTCTGTGCTGGCCAACTTCATGCAAAAGCCGTACCGGGCTATTTTCAACGAGTTTCAGGGCGGCAGCTATAAGCCGGAAGATGTTGAGGGCTCGGGCGATGTAAAATATCACCTCGGCGCCTCGTCTGACCGTGAGTTTGACGGCAATACCGTCCACCTGAGCCTAACAGCCAACCCAAGCCACCTAGAAGCGGTAAACCCTGTGGTTATTGGCAAGGTCCGCGCCAAGCAAGAACAGCTCAATGATACTGACCGCACGGCTGTGCTGCCGATGCTGCTGCACGGCGACGCCGCCTTTGCCGGACAGGGTGTTATTGCTGAATGTTTCGGGCTTTCTGGGCTTGTTGGCCACCGCACCGGTGGCACGATGCATATTATCGTCAACAACCAAATCGGCTTCACCACCGCGCCGCATTTTAGCCGCTCCTCGCCCTACCCCACCGATATTGCGCTGATGGTTGAAGCGCCGATTTTCCATGTGAATGGGGATGACCCTGAGGCTGTGGTTCATGCCGCCAAGGTGGCTATCGAGTTCCGCCAGAAGTTCCACAAAGACGTGGTGCTCGACATTATTTGTTATCGCCGCTTTGGCCATAATGAAGGCATTGAGCCAATGTTCACCAACCCGGTCATGTATAACAAGATCAAGAAGCACAAGCCGACGCTGACGCTTTATACAGAGCGGCTGGTGCGCGATGGGCTGATCCCTGAGGGCGAGATCGAGGACATGAAGGCGGCGTTTCAGGCCAAGTTGAACGCCGAATTTGAGGCCAGCAAAGAGTTTAAGCCCAACAAGGCTGACTGGATGGATGGCCGTTGGTCGCATCTCGACACGCAAAAAGAGCCGCAATATCAGCGCGGTCAAACCGCTATTCCACCCGAAACTTTGGCCGAAGTTGGCGCAGCTTTGTCGCATCAGCCCGAAGGGTTTAAGCTGCACCGCACGGTTGAGAAGATGCTCAAAACCAAGGGCGCTATGGTTGAAACCGGCACCGGCTTTGACTGGGCCACAGCCGAGGCTTTGGCCTTTGGCTCGCTGCTGACCGAGGGTTTCCCGGTGCGTCTGTCTGGCCAAGACAGCACGTCGGGCACGTTTTCGCACCGCCACGCAGCGCTGATCGACCAGAACGACGACAACCGGTTCTACTCACTCAACCATATCCGCGAGGGCCAAGCCCGGTTCGAAGTCATCGACTCGATGCTGTCGGAATATGCCGTGCTGGGCTTTGAATATGGCTACACGCTGGCCGAGCCGAATGCGCTGGTCATGTGGGAGTCGCAGTTTGGCGATTTTGCCAATGGCGCGCAGATCATGTTTGACCAGTTTATCTCGTCTGGTGAGAGCAAATGGCTGCGGATGTCGGGCCTGGTTTGCCTGCTGCCGCACGGCTATGAGGGCCAAGGCCCAGAGCACAGCTCAGCCCGCCTAGAGCGCTATTTGCAAATGTGTGGCCAAGATAATTGGATCGTGGCCAACTGCACAACCCCGGCCAATTACTTCCATATTTTGCGCCGGCAAATGCACCGCACCTTCCGCAAGCCGTTGATCTTGATGACGCCCAAGTCGCTGTTGCGCCACAAGCTTGCGGTCTCGGATGCGGATGATTTCACCACTGGTTCGTCGTTTCACCGCGTATTGTGGGATGATGCGCAAAAGGGCCATTCTGACACTGAGCTGGCCAGCGATGACAACATTCACCGCGTGGTTATGTGCTCGGGCAAGGTCTACTTTGACCTGCTCGAAGCCCGCGACGCCGCCGGCATTACCGATGTCTATCTGATGCGGGTCGAGCAGTTCTATCCCTTCCCCGCGCTCAGCCTTGTCAAAGAGCTGGGCCGATTCAAAGGTGCCGAGATTATTTGGTGCCAAGAAGAGCCAAAGAACCAAGGCGCGTGGACCTTCATTGAGCCCAATATCGAATGGGTTCTAAAACGCATTGGCGCCGTCAATAGCCGCCCAACTTATGCGGGCCGCTCGGCAAGTGCGTCGCCGGCAACAGGGCTGGCCAGCCAGCACAAACATCAACAAGAGGCGCTCATAAATGATGCGCTTGGTACGAAAGGTAAATGATCCGATGAGCACCGAAGTCCGCGTCCCTACATTGGGCGAAAGCGTATCAGAAGCAACAGTGGCCACATGGTTCAAGCAGCCCGGCGAAGCCGTCGCGCGTGACGAGATGCTGTGCGAGCTGGAAACAGACAAGGTTACCGTTGAGGTGGCCTCGCCGGTGAGCGGCGTCTTGGTTGAGATCGTCGTCCCCGAGGGCGAGACCGTTGGCCCCGATGCGCTGCTGGCGCAAATCGCCGAAGGCGACACAGCAGTGGCTGCCCCCGCCGCCAAAGCGGCTGCGCCCGTGGCCGCCCCAACCGCGACCAAAGACCCCGAAGATGCGCCCTCAGCCAAAAAGCTGATGGCCGATACTGGCACTGCCCGCGACGCGGTTGCCGCCACTGGCAAAGACGGCCGGGTGATGAAAGAAGACGTGCTGCGCGCGCTGTCAACGCCTGCCGCCGCACCCGCCCCAGCCGCGGCACCCGCAGCCAAAGGCCCCGGTGCTGACGCTGACCGTGAAGAGCGGGTCAAAATGACCCGTCTGCGCCAGACCATTGCGCGCCGTCTGAAAGAGGCGCAAAATAACGCTGCTATGCTGACCACCTATAATGAGGTGGATATGTCGGCGATTATGGCGTTGCGCAACGAGTATAAAGAGCTGTTCCTGAAGAAGCACGGCGTCAAGCTTGGCTTCATGTCATTCTTCACCAAGGCTTGCTGTCATGCGCTCAAAGAAGTGCCTGATGTAAACGCCGAGATTGATGGCAACGAAGTCGTCTACAAAAACTACGTACATATGGGTGTCGCCGTTGGCACGCCAACCGGGCTTGTTGTGCCTGTTCTGCGCAACGCTGACGCGATGGGCTTTGCCGAAATCGAAAAAGAAATCGGCGTTCTGGGCGCAAAAGCCCGCGACGGCAAGCTGTCGATGGCCGATATGCAGGGCGGTAGTTTCACCATCTCTAACGGTGGTGTTTACGGCTCGCTGATGTCGTCACCGATCCTCAACCCACCGCAATCGGGCATCCTTGGCATGCATAAGATCCAAGAGCGGGCCATGGTCATCAATGGCGAGATTGTTATTCGGCCAATGATGTATCTGGCGCTGTCCTACGACCACCGGGTTGTTGACGGCAAAGGCGCTGTGACCTTCCTCGTGCGGGTTAAAGAGGCGCTCGAAGATCCGCGCCGGTTGTTGATGGACCTGTAATGCTCAATGTAGGAGGGCGCAGGTTCTGCGCCCTCGCTGGTATCTCACTTACATATGCGACCGAGTTATCAAAAGCGCGGCGGTTAGCCCCACATGTTAAGCTGGATGGCTAATGGCCTATCTTGACCCCACCAAACTCACCTGCCCCACTTGCGGCCACACGGGCCAAATCACTATTGTCGTCGGCGTCGGCCCGCATTCGCAACAAGGCGACACCCCTTACCGCAAATACAAAAGCCCCGAAGGCTTCACCGAAAATACCGACAAAACCGCCCTGCTCTGCCCCAATGACGGCACCGAAGTTTGGCGCAACGTAAAAGGCCAACGCGCATGACACCTGAGCTTACCGTCCTTGCCCTTGCCGCTTTGCTACAATTTATACAGTTTTGCGGTTATTCTCTGTCGGCCACGCTGCAAGTTGGCGTCAAGGTCACCGCGGGCTCGCGCGATAAACCTATCACGCTGACCGGCAGCACCGGCCGCCAACAGCGCGCCTTTGCCAACCATTTCGAAGCGCTCACCCTCTTCACCATCGCCGTTCTTGTTGTCACCCTTGGCGACCAGTCTACCGGCTTCACCGCCGCTTGCGCTTGGGTCTTTCTGGCCGCGCGGCTGCTTTATGTTCCGGCCTATATCTTCGGGCTCGTGCCCTGGCGCTCCATCATTTGGTTTGTCGGCGTTCTTGCCACTGTTGCTATGCTTATTTCAGCCCTGATCTAGGGGCCAAGGAGAACCTACATGTCTAGCTATGACGTCATCATCATCGGCGCGGGCCCCGGCGGCTATGTCTGCGCAATCCGCTGTGCGCAGCTCGGCCTCAAAACAGCTGTTGTTGAGGGGCGCGACACGCTCGGCGGCACCTGTCTCAACGTCGGTTGTATCCCGTCAAAGGCGCTGCTGCATGCCAGCCACAGCCTGCATGAGGCCGAAGTGAACTTCGCCAAAATGGGGCTGATTGGTGCTCCGCCAACCGTCGATTGGGCCAAGATGCTCGGCTACAAAGACAGCGTCATTGGCCAAAATACCGGCGGCATTGAGTTCTTGTTCAAGAAGAACAAGATCGATTGGATCAAAGGCTGGGCCAGCATCCCTGCCGCGGGTCAGGTGAAGGTCGGCGACGATCTGCATGACGCCAAAGCCATCATCATTGCCTCTGGATCTGAGCCGAGCCCCCTGCCCGGCCTTGATGTTGACGAGGACAAGATCGTCACATCCACCGGTGCGCTGGCGCTCAAAGAAGTGCCAAAACGGCTGGCCGTGGTTGGCGCGGGTGTCATCGGGCTTGAGCTGGGTTCGGTCTATGCAAGGCTCGGCGCGCAAGTCACCGTGATCGAGTATCTCGACCATATCACCCCCGGCATGGACAGCGAAGTTGCCCGGCAACTGCAAAAGCTGCTGAAGAAACAGGGGCTTAAGTTCACTCTCGGCGCGGCTGTTCAGGGTGCCACACAAAGCGCCAGCGGCGTGACGCTCACCTACAAACTGCGCAAAGATGACAGCGAGGCCAGCCTTGAGGTTGACTGCGTTTTGGTCGCGACCGGGCGACGGCCCTATGTGGCTGGCCTTGGGCTAGACACGCTCGGCATAGAGCTGACCCAGCGTGGCCAGATCGCCACCCATGCTGGCTACGGCACGAACATCGCCGGCATCTACGCCATCGGCGATGTGATTGAGGGGCCAATGCTGGCCCATAAGGCCGAAGATGAGGGCATGGCTCTGGCTGAAATCCTCGCCGGCCAACATGGCCATGTGAATTACGGCGTCATCCCCGGTGTCATCTACACCACGCCCGAGGTTGCCTCTGTCGGGCTGACTGAAGACCAGCTCAAGGCCGATGGCCACAACTACAAAGTCGGCAAGTTTTCGTTCATGGGCAATGGCCGGGCCAAGGCCAACTTTGCTGGTGACGGATTTGTCAAAATCCTGGTCGACAAAACCACAGACCGGATTTTGGGCGCACATATCATTGGCCCCGCAGCGGGCGAGCTGATCCACGAGGTCTGCGTAGCTATGGAGTTTGGCGCGGCGGCAGAAGACCTCGCCCGCACCTGCCACGCCCACCCGACCTATTCGGAAGCTGTGCGCGAAGCGGCTTTGGCCTGCGGCGACGGTGCGATCCACGCATAGGCAAAGCGCGGGCCGGGCAATTATGTCCGGCTTGCGGCCAATTAAAAGACCCGGATGCGCCCGCGCCGATTCCTATGTATGCTAGGCAGAACCCGCAGCGGCGGCGCGCTACATAAAGGAATAAATGATGGGAAAATCTGTCACGCGTCTCAAAGATATTGCGCTGCAAACCGGCTTTTCTGTCAACACTGTCAGCTTGGCGCTGCGCGATAGCCCGCGCATAACCAAAGATACCAGAGAGCTGATCACCAAAGCCGCGAACGAGCTGAACTATCTGCCAAATCAGGTGGCGCAGTCGCTCGTCCGCCAAGAAACCCGCTCTATTGGCCTGATCCTGACCGACCTGACAAACCCGGTGCTCACAGCCGTGGCCCAAGCGGTGGAGCTAGAGCTGTCAAAGCGCGGCTACACCACATTGTTTGCCACCTCGAACCATAATATCGACATTGAACAACAGATGATCGAAACGTTTCGGGCGCGGCGTGCTGACGGCATGTTGATCTTCCCCTGCAACCACCAAGAGTTGGACCATATCCGCACATTGCGGGCGCGCAACTACCCTGTTGTGCTGCTTGTCGCTGACCCGCAGGCCAGTATTGACGCGGTATGCATTCATGAAAAGGTCGGCGCTTATAAGGCGGTTAAGCACTTGATAGATATGGGACATCGCAAGATCGGGTTGATAGACAATGCCTCAGACCGGGGTAATTCGGCCAAGCCTGACGGCTATGCTATGGCGCTAAGCGAGGCCGGTATCGAGCTTGATCCGCGCATGATGGTTGAACCCAGAGATGCCTCTGTCGAGGCCGGATATCTGGCAATTGAGCGGCTCTTGGCCGCGCAGACCGGGGCCACGGCAGTCTTTGCGGCCAATGATTCTCTGGCGCTCGGGGCGCTGCGCTATTGCGCCAAATTTGGCGTTAAAGTGCCCGAGACCCTGGCGATTATTGGCTTTGATAATATCGA
Source organism: Paracoccaceae bacterium (assembly GCA_016764835.1). The sequence goes on from JAESRD010000231.1 coordinate 8,189, forward strand.
GTTTGGTGAGTTTGCCATAACCCCAATTTCAACTATTAATTACGAGATTGAGCGGATCAGTGCCCTAGCGATTGACCGGGTTCTGGAGCTGATCGACTGCCCGGATGAGCTGCCAGAGCCCCGCACAACCCAGATCGAACCCGATCTGGTGATCCGCGAAAGCACCGACAAACGGCTGGCCTAGTCCTGCCCTACCCCTGATGGCATGATCTTGAGCGACCAAATGATAAGCCCAGCAACGCCTGCCGACAGCAGGGCCACACCGCCAAAGGCGTGAACGCCAACATAGTCAAACAGCAAACCGAAACTTAAAACCGCCAGCACAGAGGCGCCCTGTTGCATGACGCCAAACAAGCTTTGCGCTTCTGCTGACACGCTTTCATCGGTGCGGTTGGCGATAAAATAGAGGCACCCTAAGTAAGAAAAGGTGAAGGTCACGCCTTGCATAAGCTGCAACGGGAAGAGCAGCCAGACTGGCGGCGATGCCGCCATAATAAGCCAACGGATACAGGCGGCAAAGCTGGCGATGAGCACCAATTGCCGGGCGCCAAACCAGTTTTGCAAACGGGCCCAGCTGAACATTACCGCCGCTTCAGCCGCAGCCCCCACGGCAATAAGCGCGCCAATAGTGCCTGCTGAAATGCCTTGGTTCTTCCAGACAATGGCCGAAAAAGTGTTCATTACCATATGGGTAGAAAAAATGAGCGCGCCGCCTATCAACGGCAACAACACCCAAAGCCCCAGCGACGACCGCAGTTTAGTTGACAATATAGCACCGGTAGGGACCGCGGTCTCAACCTCTCGTGGGGCGCGCATTTTGGGCAGCAACACTGAATTTAGGGCGCGCAAAGCAGACATAGCCACCAAGAGCCAGAGGAAGA
>JAESRD010000232.1 GCA_016764835.1 Paracoccaceae bacterium
TGGCGGCAAAGGCGGTTTTGGCCTGCGCTGGCCAATCAGCAATCACGCCCGCCACGTTGGTTGGGAGGGGCGCAGAGGCCACGGCTATTCAGCAGCCGTTTTCATCTCAAATCCCTGCTCGATCATATCGGACGGGATCACCGGATATTCGCCCGAGAAACAGGCATCGCAATATTGCGGTGAGCTGTTATCGCGGCCGCCAGCCCGGCCAACAGCCCGATACAGCCCATCAAGCGAGATGAAGCGCAGGCTATCTACGCCAAGATGCACACGCATCTCTTCTTCGCTCATCCGTGCGGCCAACAGCTTTTCGCGGTCTGGCGTATCAACGCCATAAAAACAAGGCCATGCAGTGGGCGGCGAGGCAATGCGGAAGTGAACTTCGGCAGCGCCGGCATCAAGGATCATGTCCTTGATTTTTTGGCTGGTCGTGCCACGCACAACGCTGTCATCGACCAAGATCACCCGCTTGCCGCGGATCAGCGAGCGGTTGACGTTAAGCTTGAGGCGCACGCCCATATTGCGGATTTGTTCGCTGGGCTCAATGAACGTCCGGCCAACATATTGGTTGCGGATAATACCCATCCCGTAAGGAATGCCGCTGGCCTGCGAAAAGCCGATCGCCGCCGGGGTGCCGCTATCTGGCACAGGGCAGACAAGGTCAGCATCAACTGGCGCTTCTTTGGCCAGCTCATGGCCAATCGCTTCGCGGGTCTCATAGACCGAGCGGCCACCAAGAATACTATCGGGGCGGCTGAAATAAACATGTTCAAAGATGCAAAAACGGGGCTTGCAGCGGCGAAACGGAAAATGGCTCTCGACCTTGCCTGCGCGGATGACGACCATCTCGCCGGGCTCAATGTCGCGGATATATTCGGCACCGATGATATCAAGCGCACAGGTCTCTGAGGCCAGAGCGTAGCCGTCGCCCAGTTTGCCCAACACCAGCGGGCGCACGCCCAGCGGGTCGCGGCAGCCAATCAGCTGGGTGGTGGTCATGGCAACAATCGAGAACGCGCCCTCAACTTGGCGCAAAGCTTCCTCTAGCCGGTCCTGTATCCGGCGGCCCATCGAGCGGGCCATCAGATGAATAATGCACTCACTGTCGGAGGAGGATTGAAAAATAGCGCCCCGATCGATCAGATCACGGCGCAGCGCGGCAGCATTGGTGATATTACCATTATGGGCCATGGCGGCCCCACCCATGGAGAACTCACCAAAGAAGGGCTGCACATCGCGAATGGCGGTTTGGCCTTTTTTACCGGATGTAGAGTAGCGGACATGGCCAATGCCCAGATCGCCGGGCAGGGCCTTCATCACTTCGGTGGAGGTGAAGTTGTCGCGGACATAGCCCATTTGGCGGTCCGAGCTAAACCCGGCTTTGCTGTCATGGGTGACAATCCCGCCAGCTTCCTGGCCGCGATGCTGCAATGCATGTAGGCCGAGGGCAATGAAATTGGCGGCATCGGTAAGACCGACAACGCCGAACACGCCGCATTCTTCTCTTAATTTGTCGTCGTCAAAAGGCCCCGATTTTGCGTCATCAAAGGGCCCCGACGTTTCGTCGTCAAAGGGATGCGCGTGGGATATCGAATTGGTCAAGGCAGGCTCCGAATCTGTGTGGCTCAGATCGTGCCTTGTCCATAAGCCCTATCCGCGCGCCTGTCACGAAAGGATAACAAAAATATGCAGACTTTACTCTGCCGCGCCGCAATCGCCGACGAGGCTGCTGAATTGGTTGGTGATCCAACCGACGGCGGCCTGTGGATTCTGGTCTTCGATCTGGCCGGTGAGCTGGGCAAATACGGCGGCTGAGCGGCTGTCTTCGACCATGGCGATCTGCTGGGTCGAGAGCAAAGTCTCATAGACAAAGAACACAACCGCAATGAGCAAGATGCCCCGGACAACGCCGAACAAGAAGCCCAAGCCCTGGTCAACCCCGCCAAGTGCGGAGCGCTGAACCAGGCTGGCAAAGAGCGGCGTGAAGATTGAAAACAACACCAGCGCGACGGCGAAGACGGCAGCAAAAGCCGCAATGATCGACATCTCGCAACTATCGCCAATAATATCGCCCAGAACCGGGATCTGCTTGATCAGCGGTTCAACCCGACCGGCAAAGAAATGCGCCAGCACGGCGGCTGCGATCCAACCACCAATGGCCAGCGTTTCGCGCACCAATCCACGTGAATAGGCGAGCAACGCCGATAGCACGATGACAATGGCGACAGCGCCGTCGATTATGGTAAAACCTTCCATCGTGCCTCAACTCCTTCGCGCTTATTTTTGCGCTTTATCTTTAACCCGATCCTGCGTATCGGCGTTTAATGCAAACCGGTCTACAGCGAATGTGGCTAAGTCACCAAATTCTTGCAGGTCCAGCCCCGTCTGCGCGCTGCGTTTTCGCTGGCGCGGTATCACTGCGCTGGTGAAACCAAGTTTTGCAGCCTCTTTCAACCGGTTTTCGGTCAATCCGACCGGCCTTATGCCACCAGACAGGCTGATCTCGCCGAAAATGACACAGGTTGGTGGCAAAGATATGTCTTCGCGCGCCGAAATCAGCGCCGCTGCCACCGCCAAATCAGCTGCCGGTTCGGTTATGCGCAGCCCCCCAGCGACGTTTAGGTAGACATCATGCCCGGCAAATGACAGCCCGCAGCGGGCTTCGAGTACGGCGAGGATCATCGACAGGCGGCTGGCATCATAGCCAATGGTGGCGCGTCTTGCCTGGCCTGCTGGCGCCTGCGAGACCAGCGCTTGGATCTCGCTGAGCAGCGGTCTCGTGCCTTCGATCCCGGCGAATACGGCGGTGCCGGGCACCGGTTTGTCACGGTCTGACAGAAATAAAGCTGATGGGTTCTTCACCTCGGCCAGTCCTTTTTGCGTCATCTCAAAAACGCCGATCTCATCTGCCGGGCCAAAGCGGTTTTTTACCGCGCGCAATATCCGGTATTGCTGGCTGCGCTCACCGGTAAAGTAGAGCACCGTGTCGGCCATATGTTCGATAACACGCGGGCCGGCCAGCGCGCCCTCTTTGGTGACATGGCCCACAAGCACCACCGACATGCCGCGCCGTTTGGCAAAACTTGTCAGCTCATGCGCGGCGGCGCGCACCTGAGACACTGAGCCGGGCGCGGCCTCGACCGTATCGAGCCACATGGTTTGGATCGAATCGATGATCACCAGATCGGGCATTTCAGTGTCGAGCGTAGTGAGAATGTCGCGCAGCGACGTGGCGGCGGCCAAGATCACCGGGCTTTCGGTTAGCCCCAACCGCCGGGCGCGCATTTGTATCTGGGCCGTGCTTTCTTCGCCGGTAATATACATGACCTTCAACCCGCCACGGGCAAACCGCGCCGCCGCCTGCAACAGCAATGTAGATTTGCCAATGCCCGGATCACCGCCAA
>JAESRD010000233.1 GCA_016764835.1 Paracoccaceae bacterium
CCGGGGCCAGCACCAGATTATTGCCGCCCATGACAACATTGCGTTCAGGGTTGCGCGCATGTTGGGTAAAGCTTGCCGGGGCGGTTGCACAAAGTTTGCGAGCCAGCCCGCGCGGAATACGCACGCGCTCGCCGTCAATCTTGGCGCCAGCCGCGCGCCAGCGCTCAAGGGCTGCGGGATTTTCAGAAAAAACAACGCCGATCTCGGCCAGCACTGTTTCAGCATTGGTCTCAATCACCTCAATCGCGGCGTCGTTCAACACCTCATAATTGGGGATATTGCGGGTAATGTAGCGCGCGGTTTCCGTGCTAATGGCCGTGCGCTCTGCTCGGCGTGCTGCCCCGCCACCGCCGCGCTTGCGCCGCGTACCCGCTGTCTGTGTCATCGAACTTCTCCCAAGAAACACCCTAACTTCGCGCCCCTGATAGCGTGTCGCATTAAATCTATGGCGAAAGATTGCGGCGTTTGGGGTGCGAAAGCGACATTTGCCGCTTGTGACTGAAAGAAAGTTCTTCAAATTTTGGCGACTTGCCACTGACATATCCGCCAACAGCCAGCGCCAAACCCGTGCATTGGATAAAATTCTAAGCATCGACCCTTTGGAGATGATGGCCAAATTCACAGGGTCTTTACCAAGACCGCTCAAGCATATCAGCGCGGCATTTTTCTTTGTAACCAGCCAAATTTTTTCTTTGCGATAAATAGTGCAGCCGCGCCAGAGCCGGAGCTCGATCGTGCCAACCAGTACCTCAACATTTATCTATGTCGGCAATTTTGGCCAGTTCGATACGGCCGAAGGTGTTGGCCAGCAAGCTACTGAAAACGCGGCCGGAATGATTAGCACTTATACGCCCATCGACATGGTTGATGTGGATCTCGTCGATAACGATTTTGACGGTGCCGTCAGCGAGGATATCGTCCACTATTTAGACGGGTCCATTGACCATGCCAGTGCCGACGATTTTACATATGATCTTGGTGGCGGCGATATTACGTCGCAGCTCGATCTGGTGGTGGATATAACCGCGACGGTGACGCTGGTTGGCGGCGGCACACTCACGATGACACTTTCCGCGCTGCAAACAGTAAATGGTGATCTGTTCATCATGCCCGGGCCGGGTGATCCCAACGGGCTGGATAACCTGAACATTACCAGTATTGAGATACTCTCGGTTTCTAACGATACTTATAGTGGCATAAACATCCCAACCGACACGATTTTGAACGCCAATATCGCGTGCTTTTGTGCCGGTACGTTGATTGAAACCAAGACCGGGCCGGTACCGGTTGAGTTGCTAAAAACCGGCGCGCAAATCCTGACTAAGGATCACGGGGTGCAGCCGTTGCGCTGGGTGGCCAAACGCATTCTTTCTGTCCGAGAGCTGGAGGCGCAGCCAAACTTTTGGCCGGTTCGCATTGGCAAAGGCGCTCTGGGCGCGGGTCTACCGGCCCGTGATCTTTGTGTTTCGCCGCAACATCGCATGTTAATATCGTCGCGCATTGCCGCGCGCATGTTTGGCACGGCGCAAGTGTTGATTGCGGCCAAAAAGCTGCTGCCATTGGCGGGTATTGATCAGCCTCGCCCGATATCTGGCCTGCATTATTACTATCTGTTATTCGACAGGCACCAAGTTATCATTGCCGATGGCGCGCCGACAGAGAGCCTGTATCTGGGCGACCAAGCCTTGGACAGCTTATCACCTGAGGGCCGCACAGAGATCCTTGCCCTTTTTGGTAAGACGCTGGGCAAATACACCGCTTCCGCCCCGGCCCGGTGCTTTGCTATAGGTAAAGAGGCCAAACAGCTGGTCGCCCGCCACGCCAAGAACCAGCGTCCGCTGATCGAACCGCCCAGCCCCGTGCATGCAAAACGCGCCACCCTCCTGCCCGCTTGCACATAGCGGCGATGCGCCCTATCCCGGCGCTATGAACATATCCCATGACCGCCTCCTCATCATCGACTTTGGTAGCCAGGTTACGCAGCTGATTGCGCGCCGCCTGCGCGAGCTGAATGTCTATTGCGAAATTCACCCGTTTCAGAACGTAACGCCTGCGTTTCTGACCAGTTTCGCGCCAAAAGCGGTGATCCTGTCTGGCGGCCCGGCCAGCGTTATTGACGAGGGTTCGCCGCGCCCGCCGGCTGAGGTGTTTTCGCTTGGCGTCCCGGTTTTGGGCATCTGCTATGGCCAGCAAGTGATGATGCAAATGCTCGGCGGCGCGGTTGAGCGCGGCAATGGCACGGCAGAATATGGCCGGGCTTTTGTCACCCAAGCCGCCAGCATGCCACTGCATGAGGGTTGGTTTACTGAGGGCGACGAGCAGGTTTGGATGAGCCACGGCGACCATGTCAGCGCCATTGCCCCCGGCTTTGAAGTCTACGGCACATCGCCAAATGCGCCCTTCGCCATTACCGCCGATCTGGCGCGCAACTTCTACGCGGTGCAATTTCACCCAGAGGTGCACCACACGCCAAATGGCGCCAAGTTCTATGAGAACTTCATTCGCGCCGCCGGCTTTACCGGCGACTGGACCATGGGCGCTTACCGCGAACAGATGATCGACGCGATCCGCAGCCAAGTTGGCGACAAACAGGTGATTTGTGCGCTGTCAGGCGGGGTAGATAGCTCTGTGGCAGCTATGCTGATCCATGAGGCCATCGGCGATCAGCTGACCTGCGTATTTGTCGATCACGGCTTGCTCCGCAAGGGCGAGGCTGAGGAAGTCGTCGCCATGTTCCGCGACAACTACAACCTCAAGCTCATTCATGCCGACGAGAGCGAGTTGTTTCTTGGCGCGCTTGACGGCCAGTCTGACCCCGAGACCAAACGCAAGATCATTGGCGGCTTGTTCATTGACGTATTCCAGAAATACGCCGACCAGATTGAGGGCGCTGAGTTTTTGGCCCAAGGCACGCTCTACCCAGATGTGATTGAAAGTGTTAGCTTTTCTGGCGGCCCATCAGTGACTATTAAGAGCCACCACAATGTTGGCGGCTTGCCAGAAAAAATGGGGCTGACACTGGTTGAGCCGCTGCGCGAGCTGTTCAAAGACGAGGTCCGGGCGCTGGGCCGCGAGCTGGGTCTGCCGCCGAGTTTCATTGGCCGCCA
>JAESRD010000234.1 GCA_016764835.1 Paracoccaceae bacterium
AACTCGCCGCCATCGGCAAAATGCCGGCTCTGCGCCTGCGCCCAGCGGCATGATGTGGCATTGCCCACCCCGCTGGGGTGAGCCTGCTAGGGTGGTTGGCCTAATCAGCAATCACGTTTTGCCGCATCACACCCAGCCCGTCGATGCCCAGCTCAACCACGTCGCCAGCCGCAAGATAGCGCGGCGGCTTTTGCCCCATGCCCACGCCCGGCGGCGTCCCGGTTGAAATAACATCACCCGGCTGTAGTGACATGAACTGGCTGAGATAGCTGACCACGAAGGCCACGCCATAAACCATTGTTTTTGTTGAGCCATCCTGCATTCGCTGGCCATTCACATCAAGCCACATGCTCAGGTTTTGCGGATCAGCGACTTCATCCTTGGTCACCAACCACGGACCAAGCGGGCCAAAACTGTCACAGCTTTTTCCCTTGGTCCATTGCCCGGCGCGCTCAGTCTGAAACGCCCGTTCAGAGACATCATTGGCCAGCACATAGCCCGCAACATGATCCAGCGCATCAGCCTCCGACACATATTTGGTCGGGCTGCCGATCACGACGCCCAGCTCAACCTCCCAGTCGGTCTTTTCAGATCCACGCGGAATGACAATCGGGTCATTTGGCCCGCATATTGTGCTTGTGGCTTTCATGAAAATCACAGGCTCGGGCGGCACATCCATGCCGCTCTCAGCCGCGTGGTCGGCATAGTTTAGCCCAATGCAAATGATCTTGCCGGTGCCCGCTACCGCCGCACCAAGCCGCGTCTGCGCATTAACAATCGGCAAGACCATCGGGTCAATCGCCGCAATCCGCGAAAGCTCTTTCGGGCTCAGCGCCGCACCGCCAATATCTGGCACCACAGCGCTCAGATCACGGATCGTGCCATCACTGGCCATCAGGCCCGGCTTTTCAGCGCCATTTAGGCCCCAACGCAACAGTTTCATCAAATTCTCCTAGGTTTAAGTATTGGTCCAGCCGCCATCAATGACGTGGTTCTGGCCGGTAATATAGCTTGCCGCATCGCTGGCCAGCCACACGGCAAGGCCCGCAATCTCGTCGGCCTGCGCCATGCGTCCAATCGGCTGGCGGGCAATAAACGCGGCGCGGGCGGCGTCAAAGTCGCCGGTCGCATGCAGCCGCTCGTGCAAAGACGGGGTCTCGACAGTTCCGGGGCAGATCGCATTACAACGAATGCCGCATGTGACAAAATCTGCCGCCACAGATTTGGTTAGGCCGATGACGGCCGCCTTACTGGTCGCATAGGCAAACCGGTTTGGCACGGCAACTATCGAGCCTGCCACAGAGGACATATTGATGATTGATGCGCCGCCATTATCGAGCATGGCAGGCAAAAATCCCTGTATCATCTGATACATAGACTTGACGTTGATATCGAAAGTACGGTCCCAATCGGCTTCGTCACATTCCATAATAGTGCCGTTGGCAACATAGCCCGCGCAGTTGAATAAGATGTCTGGCACAGAAATATCGGCCACCAAATCTGCAATTGCCTGCGCGTCGGTAACGTCAAGCAGCCTTGTGCTCAGCCCCGGTATATCGGCCAGCGTATCAAGTGCTGCCGCGTTAATATCAGTGGCGATCACCTGTGCCCCGGCCTCAGCCATGGCAAGCGCCGTCGCCCGGCCGATACCTTGGCCTGCGGCGGTAACAAGCGCGCTCTTGCCTTTTAGAACACCCATTCTACTGCTCCCATATTATTTGGCCCGACTATTATTTGGCCCGACTATGCGGCGCGCGCGCGGCAAGGACCAGCCCGGAAATTGGCCCCAATATCGTCACGCTCTGGCCAAAGCGCTGCCGCGATCCTTTTGCATAACATCCCTATCCGACGATTGGGGGCAGTAGATAGAGGGCAGAATATGCCAAAATCTTCCCAAGCCGAAAGGAACCTACCGATGACACAAGACAATGAGATGGAACAGGACCAAACGCCAAAAGCAAACGAAGCAGCGCCCGAGCCTCGGGTCATTTTTACTGACTTCGCCAGCATTTGAACCCCTGCGACCGCCCGGGTCAAAGACACCGGTAGAGCAAACGAGATTGCAGCTGTCTAAAAGGACAGCACCTAAAAGAATTGCCCTGCGCAGCTTTCCTCCCTCGCAGCGTGGGTATCTGGGCCAGTAAGATGCCGCCGCCCTTCCTTTTGGGCTTGGCGCATCGACTGGCCCTTTTTTTTGGCTTTTGCCTACTTTTATGTCTGTGGCCAGCTCTGATATTGTCTGTGCTCTCGCTCTGGTCTTTTGCCGCCGCGGCGCTAAATTGGCTCTATGGACCCCATTTCAATAATCCCCAACCTCGGCCCGGCAAGCGACGCGCTATACCGGCGCGCCGGTATCGCCAGCGCCGATGAGCTGCGCGCTTTGGGCGCCGACGCCGCCTATGCCAAATTGCTACGCGCGGGCACAAACCCTCACTTTATTGGCTATTATGCGCTGGTCATGGGCCTGCAAGGTCGCCCATGGACCGACTGTCAGGGCGATGAGAAAGCCGCCCTGCGCGTTCGGTTTGATGAAATAAAAGCCGCAGCAAAGCCAAGCCCGGAGACGCAAGCATCAACCGATTTGGATAAGTTTATGAACGACATAGGGCTGGTTTGCACCAAGCCAGCGGCCAAAGCCAAATGAAGTTTGTAGCAACCCTCAGCGCGCTGACCAGCCCTTCAGAGCTTTCGGCCCTGTCGGGGCTGGAATTTATGCGTGGAATGCTCGAAGGCCGCCTGCCCGCGCCGCCGATCTGCAAAACGCTGGGCTATGCACTTGAAAGCATAGAGCTGGGCCGGGCCTGCTTTATTGGCCAACCCAGTTTTGATGTGCTCAACCCGTTTGGCTCTGTTCATGGCGGCTGGTTTGGCACCCTGATCGACAGTTGCATGGCCAGCGCGGTTCAGAGCCATCTAACGGCCGGGCAGTCCTGTATGACATTGGAGTTTAAGGTGAATATCCTGCGCGGCCTGACGCCTGACAGCGGCCCTGTCCGCGCCATTGGCACCACCGTTCATGTTGGCCGCAAAACCGGCATCGCCGAAGGCCGGATCATCGGTGTCGCTGACGGCAAAACCTATGCGACAGGCAGCACGACCTGCATAATTTTTGCCGATCCTGGCCCCGACAAGGAGCAACCAAAATGAAGAATGAACCGACGTTGACCATCCCGCGCCGCGCCGCTTTGCTCGGGCTTTTGGCGGTTTTACCCGGCTGCGGCTGGCTGCGCGCGGGCGACAGCGCCCCCTCCGGGAGTTTTAATCCGGGCCTGTTTCCCGGCGAGACCGCGCAAATGCGGGCTTTGATCAATGAATATGCGGTGTTTCACGGCATTCCGGCTGAATTGTTGCATAAGGTGATCCAGCGCGAAAGCGACTACCGGGCCAATGCCCGCAATGGGCCATATTGGGGCTTGATGCAGATATTGCCAGCCACGGCAGGGCAAATGGGTCATTCTGGCCCGCCATCAGAGCTGCTCGATGCTGAGACCAACCTGCTCTATGCCGGGCGCTACCTGCGCGGCGCATGGCTGGTTGCGGGCGGTGATCTGGATGAGGCGGTGGGCTGGTATGCGCGGCTATTATTATGCGGCGCGTGATCAGTGTCTGCTGGTAGAGACAGGCTTGCTCGATCATGAGCTTTGCGCCGCAGAGCGCAACTGACAAAAACATGCGCAACAGAGCGCCGGTAAGGCAAAACGCAACAGGGCGCGGGTAATTCTACCCGCACCCTGTTTACTTAACCAAAAAGTGCCAAAAAGATTAGCCGACCAGCTCAAGGCCCGAGAAGTAAAAGCTAATTTCTTCTGCGGCTGTCTCTGGCGCATCGGAACCGTGTACCGAATTTTCGCCCATCGACTGTGCAAAATCAGCGCGGATTGTGCCCGGTGCGGCATCGGCTGGGTTGGTCGCACCCATAACCTTACGGTTGGCGGCAATCGCGCCTTCGCCTTCAAGCACCTGAACAACAACAGGGCCGGATGCCATGAATTCTGTCAGTTCGCCAAAGAACGGACGCTCGGAATGCACCGCGTAGAATTCGCCAGCCTGAGCAACTGTCAGCTGAATGCGCTTTTGTGCGACAATGCGCAGGCCAGCATCTTCGAACTTGGCGTTGATCTTGCCAGTCAGGTTGCGGGCGGTTGCGTCAGGTTTGATGATTGAGAGTGTGCGTTCTATTGCCATGTCAGGTGCCTCGTTGCATGATATCTGGCGCCCTATAGCGGGCCGCCGTTTTGAATTTGGCCCAAAGCGGGCCGACGAATAGGATTCTTGCGCCTGCTAACACGCAGCCCGCATGATGAAAAGACCAGCTTGCGAAAGATAGATAATGACCCCATCATTGCCGCCCTTCACCCTTGCCGGGCTCGACCATGTTGTTTTCTTGGTTGACGACATGCCAGTGGCGCTCAAATTCTACGCCGATGTGCTGGGCTGTGTGCCCGGATACTCGTATCCTGCCATGGGCATGGAGCAGGTTTGGTGCGGCACGGCGCTGATCGTGCTGTGGGATACCACTCATCCGGGTGCCGCCAGTGCTGTGCCCCCGGTCGCCGGTGGGCGCAATGTGGACCATGTCTGCATCGCCACATCACCGTTTGAGCCCGCCGCCATGCGCGCGCATCTGGCGGCGCATGGGGTAGAGATTGAGCGCGAGGCCACCCATGGCGGCGCGCGGGGCATGGGGTTTTCGGTTTATATCCGCGACCCGTTTGGCAATAAGCTAGAGGTTAAAGGCCCGGCAGAATACCCAGATGGGCGCGGCTAGGCGTGACAGGTCGCCTACAGCTTGTGGTGAAGGTTTGGATGTAACCCAATGTGCCGCATACTGCACGGGAGCGAATGACCGCTTTTGCGACGCAGCCCAGTTATTTTGCGGCGCAGCCCAGTAAAGCGAGCTGAAGTCATTGCGGTTTTTCAATCCGCTAGAGTTGGCGTTCCATGAAGTAGACATATCTGCGCCAAGCTTCGGGAAAACCTTGCGGATGCGGAATGTCTGAAAATCCGGCACCCTCATACATCTTTCTTGCATGGATAAGAAAAGTCGCCGAAGAGAACATGACTTTTCGGTACCCGTCAGCAATCATCTCTTCAAACATCAAGCGCCCAATTCCAAGACCCCGGCCGCCCTCATTTACGAACATGCGATTGAATACAGCAACATCCGCTTCTGCCTCGTTGTACATCACACATCCAGCAGCCTGACCGTCCACAGATGCAATCAAGATTGCCCCACCTGGCCGCGCGTGAAGTTCTGGCAAATCATTCAGGATCACTTCGAACTTTTCAGGGGCCATCGGATTTCCCTCTATCGGCCAATCCTGCGGATATGCGTTCCAGTGCCACTCTAACCACGCGCGACATAGCCCACGTGCAATATCGTAGTCGTCACTTCCTTGCGCAATTCGAATGGAAATATCGGTCATCTGGCCTGCCCCGTCGGTTTTGCGGTTCTCAAGATGGTTGCCCTTTGCGTGGTCTGTGTCAATCGATACGCAGTTTTGCTAAGTTCCAAGACAAAGGCTCGTTCCCCACCCAGCCGCTAATACGGCGCATATCGGCCCCCTAATTAGCCACAATCAAATCTGGCCGTTGACGCCCCCGCGCAGTTGGGGCAATGACCGCCTATGCTTAAAATCGACAACATATCCTATTCCGTAGAAGGCCGCCCCCTCATAGAAGAGGCGTCGGCGACTATTCCTTATGGCCACAAGGTCGGGCTTATTGGCCGCAACGGCGCTGGCAAGACCACGCTGTTCAAAATGATCTATGGCGAAATAGCGCTTGATGGCGGCTCAATAACGCTGCCGCGCGGTGCCCGCATTGGTGGCGTTAGCCAAGAAGTGCCCGGCAATGAAGTGTCGCTGATCGATACAGTGCTGGCCGCAGATACCGAGCGCGCCGAGCTGCTGGCTGACACAACCGAAGATCCGACCCGGATTTCTGAGATCCAAACCCGGCTGACGGATATTGGCGCTTGGTCAGCCGAAGCCCGTGCCAGCAATATTTTGCGTGGTCTTGGCTTTGATGATGCGGCGCAAAAGCGGCCCTGCTCGGCGTTTTCTGGCGGTTGGCGCATGCGCGTGGCTTTGGCCGGTGTGCTGTTTGCCCAGCCTGATCTGTTGCTGCTCGACGAGCCGACA
>JAESRD010000235.1 GCA_016764835.1 Paracoccaceae bacterium
ACTGGCGGCTATCCGTTTGCTGGCGGCTCGACCGTGACGCTTGATATTGGCGGCACCGAGTTTGAGCTGTTTACCGAGGGCGAATGGGCATGGCCTGCCACGGCAGAGGATGATGCGCGCATTGTCGCCGCCATGAAGCGGGGCGCCACCGCTGTGCTGACAGGCGTATCAGGGCGCGGCACAACCACGCGTGACAGCTTCTCTTTGCTTGGCTTCACGGCTGCGGTTGAAGAAGCACAGCGTCGTTGTAGCTAAGCACTGTCTCTTATGTTTGAGCAGATAGCACCGGTTCTGGCCGTTCTTGATATGCGTCAGTCGCTGGCGTTTTGGCAGCGTCTGGGGCTAAAGCTCGACTTTGCCGATACGCAAGACCCCGACCGTGCCCGCTATGCGGCTGTCAGTCGCGACGGGTTGGTGCTGCACCTGCAAAGCTTCGCGCCTGATCAGATGCAGGGGCAGGGGGCAATTAGCCTGCGTATCCGCATGAGCGACATGGCGGCGCTGACCGCGCTGCACGCGGAATGGGCCGCCCTTGATGTGGTGACAGCGCCTCTGGCGCAAAAGCCGTGGGGCACAGTTGAGTTCGGGTTTTACACACGCGAAGGGGCGGCATTGTTTTTCTATATCGATAGACCCAATTGATAGGCCGAACGAGCGGCCTGTTCCCTTTTGGCACGGCCCGCTCTATATGAGGCAACCCCGACCGCCCAGCCCGCCCGCCAAGGATGCCACGATGACCGACACACCAATCACACCAGACATGCTCACAGTGCCGCGCAAGCTGCCCGAGACTGAGGGCGCGCTGATCAATATCATTGGGCTGAGCCGCGCTGCTCTGCGCGACGCTCTGATTGAGGCTGGCACACCCGAGCGGCAGGGCAAAATGCGGGCCGGGCAGATCTGGCAATGGGTTTATCATTGGGGCAAACGCGACTTTGACGAGATGACCAATCTGTCTAAGGATTTTAGGGCGCTGCTAACTGAGAAGTTCTGCATCGAGCTGCCAAAGGTGGTCGACCGTCAGGTCAGCCGCGACGGCACCCGCAAGTTTCTGGTGCGGATCGCCGGTGGCCATGAGGTCGAGGTGGTTTATATCCCCGAGACAGATCGCGGGACTTTGTGCATCTCGTCGCAAGTTGGCTGCACGCTGACCTGTCCGTTTTGCCACACTGGCACCCAGAAGCTGGTGCGCAACCTGACAGCCGGCGAGATTGTCGGCCAAATCATGTTGGCGCGTGATGATCTGGGCGAATGGCCCGAACAGGGCGCGCGCAATGTTGAGGGGCGGCTGTTGTCAAACGTCGTGCTCATGGGTATGGGCGAGCCGCTGTATAACTTTGAAAACGTGCGCGACGCGATGAAGATCGCGATGGACCCCGAAGGGCTGACCCTGTCGCGCCGCCGGATCACGCTGTCAACATCGGGCGTTGTGCCAGAGATCGCGCGCACGGCGGATGAGATCGGCTGTATGCTGGCGGTGTCGTTCCATGCGACGACGGACGAGGTGCGCGACAAATTGGTGCCGATTAATAAACGCTGGAACATTGAAACGCTGCTGACGGCTTTGCGCGAATACCCAAAAGTGTCGAATTCTGAGCGGATTACGTTTGAATATGTGATGCTTGATGGGATTAATGACAGCGACGCTGACGCGCATCAATTGGTGAAGCTTATCAAAGGGGTACCGGCCAAGATCAACCTGATCCCGTTCAACGAATGGCCCGGCTCGCCGTATAAGCGCAGCCCACAGGCGCGGATCAAAGCCTTCTCCGAGATCGTGTTTCAGGCGGGCTATGCCAGCCCAATTCGCAAGCCGCGCGGCGAGGATATTATGGCAGCATGTGGTCAGCTAAAGTCGGCGACAGAGCGCGACCGGCGCAAGAGCCGGGCGCAGATTGCGGCGGAGACGGGCGGGTAGGGGGCGGGCGAGGCAGCAGAACCGACGAAACGGGGAACAATTATGTCTACCGACTTTCTAAGCTTTAATTTTCCTGAGATTTCTGACGAACTGTCCGAATGTGCAATGCAACTTCGGACCAACATTGTCGACCTATTGCAGGATGGTGGCTCAGAGCCTGACTATATAGCGTTTCGCGCACAGCTTATGGGCGAGCCCTCAGCAAAAAAGCTACTTCCCGATTTCGTGCGTCATTCAAGCGATGCTGCGTCGCTTAGAATTGAGCTATCTAACGTCGCCCGCGGCGATGGGTCTTGGGCTAAGCGCAGGAAACATATTTCGGAATCATTTAAGCCTTTGCTTAATTATTTGGAAGATGGTGGCGCTGCTGCTGATGCTATCATCACAGGTGGCTTAACACACTATAATGCGCCAGCAGTAGACGCTATTTGGCGAAAAGCATTGGAGCGCCGAGCGGAGGATCCGGACGGGGCTGTGACGGCAGCAAGCACGCTACTAGAAGAAGTTTGCAAGCATATCATCGAAGATAGCGGAATAGAGTTGAATGCGAAGTGGGGCCTTTCCAAACTTTATGCGGAAGCAGCGAAAGTCTTGAATTTATCACCCTCTCAACATCAGGCAGAAATTTTCAAAACCATTTTGGGGAATTGTCAAAGTATCGTCCAAAATCTTGGTGCATTGCGTAACAATGGGGGTGATGCTCACGCGGGCGGCAGAGCGAGAGTTGCGCTCAAGTCTCGGCACGCTGCATTAACGGTTAATCTAGCCGGCGCCATGGCGTTGTTCTTGATCGAAACGTTTGAGGCAAAGGGTAGCCCGGCTCCAGCAAAGTAACGGCTTGATCTGAGGTTGCCCTAAATTGCCACAATTGCCCGCTTTGAGGCCCTGCCAGCATCTGTCATAAGGGCAACAATGGCAGGGAGATAAGCTATGAAACTTAAAATGGGCAGTGTAGATTTTGAGATCAGCCCAGTTGCTGGCAACATGCGTGGGGCGATACTGTCTGACCCCGGCTTAGCCAGTGGTATTATCCGCGATGTTTGGAGCTGGAATCAGCCTGAGGGCAAGGCCGAGAATGTTGCTGAGCTGTCTCAAAACGGGGCGCTGCCTATCCCGAACGGGCTGGCGTTTTTTGTCGCTAAAAAGGCGGGCAATGGTCGGCTTGAAAAGAATGACGGGCCGAGCCGCAAGATGGGCGACCGGTTCTTAGAGGCCGTTGGCGCTAAAAACCCCAATGAGGTTATTATCGGCGTTAACAAGGTGTTGGGCATTTCTGGCACCGGCCTGCCGCTTGAAACATTCGCCGCGCTTAACGACGTTGCCAGCTATAAGATCCAAGCTAACACTGATTATGCCGTGGTGCAGCTGCGCGATGCGGGCCGCAATCTGACGGCCTATTTGATGATGCCCGGCCAGATCGTGTTTCGCCATGTGTTGGGCGATATTAGCGATCAAGCGGGCTATGATGCGCTGATCAAGAAAAGCCCAGAGCTGGCCACGGCCATGCCTGCCTATATCTTGCATCCGCGCTCCAAGCCGGGGCTTGATATGCGCCGGATCGCGCTGGTCCAGCGCGCGGCTGAGTTGCAGGGGCTGATCAACCATTTGACCGGCGAAGGCAAAGACGAAGATGTGTTGCGTCTGCCCAAAGCAGAGCTGACCCGGCTAAGCGCCGAGGCCAAGCTGCTGGCACCGCGCCCGGGTGAGCCGGGTGGCCCGCCTGCTAATGTGCCGGGATCGCCGGCAATCGGTTAACAAAAAGCCCGCATGTTGAAACCAACATGCGGGCTAATTTTTGTACAATGTTCTGGCTTAGGCCAGAAGTGCTTGTGCTTCTTCGGTTGAAAGCGCTGCCGGGCGCTCGCAGGTTGTTGTCATTTCAACAAACCGTCGTTCTTCGCCAGCTTTGAGGATTGATGTCATGACATCAACCGCATGCACGGCAAGGTCTAGGCTGCAACGATGCGGGCGGTTTTCGGCGATGGCCGAAGCCATATCGGCCAGCCCGGCACAGCGGTAATTGGCCTTGTCCCCGTCCTTATGCTCTTGGTTTGGCACGCCAAATGGGTGGCCGCGCTCTGCGAGCGTGGTGAGCGCGCCGTCATTGCCAGCCGTAATCACATCGCCGCCAAAGAAGTTCGGGTCAGGCACGTGGATGGTGCCATCTTCGCCGTAAAGCTCCATGTTGGAATGGCCATGCTGCCAGACATCCCAGCTGGTGCCAAGCGTGACAATCGCGCCGTTTTGGAACTCAAGCAGGGCGTGAATGTTGGTCGGTGTATCGACTGGCACAGTCTCGCCCTCACGCGGGCCATTGCCGATGGTCCGGGTTGGGAACGTCGCTGATGTTAGCGCAGTCACCGTCTTTACCGGGCCGATCAGCTGGATCAGGTTGGTCACATAATAGGGGCCAATGTCGAGCACGGGGCCTGCGCCGGGCTGAAAGAAGAAATCTGGGTTCGGATGCCAGCTTTCCATGCCGTGGCCCATAACGTGACAGGTGCCGCCGATGATCCGGCCAACGACGCCTTCGTCGATTGCGGCGCGGGCGAGCTGATGCGCGCCACCAAGGAAAGTGTCAGGCGCGGAGCCGACGCGCAGGTTCTTCTTTGCGGACAGCGCTTGCAGGGCTTTGCCCTCATCCAGCGTGAGCACTAGCGGCTTTTCTGAATAGGCATGTTTGCCCGCTTCGAGGATACGGGTCGTGACCTCGTAATGCACCGCTGGAATGGTGAGGTTAACGATAACATCAACATCGCTGGCAGCAAGCAGCGCGTCAACAGTATCTGCCCGCACGTTGAATTCTTCAGCGCGCGCCTTTGCGGCATCTGGGTTGATATCTGCGACAGCGATCAGCTGAAGCGAGCGGAAAAGCGGGGCAAGACGCAGGTAGGCTGCAGAGATATTGCCGCAACCAATAATGCCGACACCGAGTTTGGTCATATTTTTTGCCTTTAGATAAACGTTTTAAGAATAAGAGCTTAGCGCAATGTGTGAGCGGGTCGCAAAGCGCGTGTCATCTGAGGGGTTGTCGCGTTCGACAACATAATGCGTGACGTTGGCCGCCTTTAGCGCGGCAGTGATCGCGGCCCAGTCAAGCGTGCCGTGGCCAATATCGGCCCAGCCATCTTCGTCTAAAGCTTCGCCTGCGGGGGCTATGTCTTTGACATGCGCTGCGCTGATCTGGGCACCGTATTTGGTGATCCATTTCAGCGGGTCGGCACCAGAGCGGGCGACCCAGCCAAGGTCGAGTTGCAGGCTCACGCCGGCTTCGGCGATACAGTCGAGCGGGGTTAGCCCGCCGCCAAGATCAACAAGCTCAAAGTCATGATTATGCCAGCCAAATGCCAAGCCTTCGGCGATGATCGGCGCGCCGGCGGCGGCCAAGCGCGCGCCAAATGCCCGCCACCCGGCCTCATCTGTGGGCCGGTCAGGCTCTTGCAGATAGGGGATATAGACCCGGCTCATACCCAGTGTTTTGGCAATGGCAATGGCTGTGCCGGGGTCACCTTCGACCATGGCGATGTCGAAATGGCCCGATGTCATGGCGATACCATTGGCTTTGAGTGCGCTGCGCAGGCCGGGCAGGTCATCATAAAGTCCGCCATAGCCTTCTGCTTCGGTGAAGCCTGCTTTGGCGATCATTTCGAGGGTTTTCTCGATCGGGCCAAAATTACGCGAACAATAGAGTTGGTAAGAAATGGTTGGCATTACTCGGTTCCTATTTAGGACATTGTTGCAGAATGCAGGTCGCGCAAGGTGAAATGGGCGCGCGCTTCTGGGTCTGACGGTGTGAAGGTGATTTCGACGGTTTCGCCCGGTAACACGCTGAAAGCATTATCCGAGAAGCGGCCGGGGATGTCGGCTTCAACGCTGACAAACAGGGCCAGTGCATCGGCCGTGATGCTCAGCACGCCGTCGCTTTGCAGCATTCTTAGGCCCGGATCGGGCAAGGCATAGGTCTTGTATGCTTGCGGTGCGAAGTGATCTTGGCCCGCAGCGCCCTCAGCGACCTGCCATTCGAAGAACAAGATTTCATCGTCTTGCAACGCGTCTTTGGCAATGTTGAGCAGGACGGCGCTATCACCACCAACAACCTGTTGGCCGACATCCAGCGCGCGCCTTTGAGACGCCATATTGACGGCCCAAGCAGTCACCGCGATCTCAACCGGCTCAGCCGCATCATTGATGCCTTTGAGCTGGTAGCCATCCTCAGTTGGTGCGCAGATCACGCTTTGTGGGGCGTAGAAACGACGCGCCATATGGTGCATCATCTTCCAACCGCCGCCATAATCAAGCGACGACCATGAGCAAACCGGGCATGTGTCATTGAGCTGCCAGATTAGCGTGCCCATGCAATGCGGCCGCAGCCCGCGCCAATGGTTGACGGCGGTTTTAATCGCCAAACCTTGCTGGATTTGGCTCAGCCAAACGAAGTCTTCAAACTGCGCAGGCCAGCGGAAATAGCGAAACATGGTTTCGGCTATGCGGGCATTGCCACCGGCGTTCTTTTGGTGGCTTTCCAGCACCGGCGCAGCAATGTTCCAGTCTTGCGGGTCAGCGAAAGTCTCGATCACTGACATTGACGGATAGGACTGAAAGCCAAACTCTGAGCAAAAGCGCGGGTTTATGTCGCGGTAATGGTCAAAATCTTTGCCTTCGTGCCAGACCGACCAAAAATGCATATCGCCGGCGCTGTCATCATGCCAGGCATCGCCAAAGTTCATCGCCCCCGGAGAGGGTGAGGATGGCCACCAATTGGCCGAAGGGTCAGTCTCGAACAAAGCGGCTTCGATTGCCCGGTTGAGACGGTCATAGTTCACCAGATAACGGTCGCGGTTATCGCGGCTTTCGGGGAACCAGTTGAGCGCGCCGATCAGCTCATTGTCGCCACACCAAAGGGCGATACAGGCATGGTGGTGCAGGCGTGAGACGTTTTCGCGGACCTCGGCTTCGACATTGGCAATGAAGTCGCGGGTTGAGGGGTAAAGATTGCAGGCGAACATGAAATCTTGCCAGACCATCAGGCCCAGTTCGTCGCACATATTGTAGAACCATGTCGGCTCATAACGGCCGCCGCCCCAGATGCGGATCATGTTCATATTGGCATCGACCGCTGATTGCAGCAGGTCGCGCACGGCCTCTTGGCTGATGCGGCCCGCCAGCGCGTCGGCCGGGATCCAGTTGGCGCCTTTGGCAAAGATATCTTGGCCATTGACGCGGAACTTAAAGCCCATCCCGGCACCATCGTCTTCCGTGATCAGCTCGACCTTGCGCAGACCAATCTGGCGGGTTTCAACCGCGCTACCGGCGCGCACGACCAGCTCATGCAACGGCTGCGGGCCAGAACCAGCTGGCCACCAAATCTCTGGGTTATCAATGTCAAAAATGACGCTAATAATATGGCTATCAATCTCGCCTTCGAGCACACGGCCCGCGAATGATATGCTGAACTCTTCGCCAATTGCTTGGGCAAAATGGGCGGTCACGGTGAGCGAAGCCAGCCCTTCTGAATGCGCTTGGCTGATCTCCAGCCGTTCAATCTTTGGTGCTGATTTTTGCACAATCTGAGCGCTGCCATAAAGGCCAAACGGGGCCAGCGCGATGTTCCAGTCCCAGCCAAAATCACACTGCACTTTGCGCAGCATATTGCCGTTGGGGATCGGAGAATTATCCACCGAATAGGGGATGAAAAAGGGCTGTTGGTCTTGCAACAGATTAGCGGCGCGTGTGGCCGAGTGGAATGTGATATCAATGGTGTTCTCGCCAAGACGGGCGGCGCCAGAGATATCAGCCCGCCAAGTGCGGAACGCATTGTCGGTGGTCAGAACTTCTTGGCCATTGATACGCACGGTGGCAATGGTGTCGATACCGTCAAGCACCAGCTCGGCGTCGAGATCTTGCAGCTCAAAGCTGCGGCTGGCGGTCCAGTCGCGCTTGGCTATCCAGCGCAGGTCATATTCGTTGCGGCCCCAATAGGGCTCATCAATTTTGCCTGCCAGCCGCAATGCTGTGATCGCATCTGTCGGCATTGACATCGTGCAGCTAAAGTCGCCGTGTTCATCGCTTAGGTGCCAATCCCCGCTGAGTTCAGCGAGGATTGAAAACGGGGTGTCATTCACAAACGTACCTCAGTTGATTTGTCGAAAAGCGAGGCGCTGGACGGGTCGAGGCCGATGGTGATGGCATCGCCTTGGGCGACCTTGGCTTTGCCGTCCATACGAATGCGCAGCGGCTCGCCGGCAACGCGCGCCCAAACTAAAGTGTCTGAGCCCATCGGCTCGACCATTTCAACAACGACTTCCATCTGTTGCGGTGCGACCTCGGCCAGACGGCCGGTTGTCACATGTTCGGGACGGATGCCGATGGTGGCGGGGCCATCGGTTGGTGTTGAGGACACCCACTCATAGCCGGTCATGGCCAAGCTCAACTCACCAGAGCTGAAGATGCCGTTTTCAACATGGCCATCAAAGAAGTTCATTGACGGTGAGCCGATGAAGTCTGCCACATATTTGTTTTGCGGCCTGTTATAGATCTCATCTGGCGTGCCCAGCTGCATGATCAGCCCGCCCTTCATGATCGCGATCCTGTCAGCCAAGGTCATGGCTTCGACTTGGTCATGGGTCACGTAGACCATGGTGTTCTTGAGCTGCTGGTGCAGACGCTTGATCTCAACCCGCAGATCTCCGCGCAACTTGGCATCAAGGTTCGACAATGGCTCGTCAAACAGGAACACTTCAACGTCGCGCACAAGCGCGCGGCCAATGGCAACACGCTGACGCTGCCCCCCCGAAAGCGCGCCG
>JAESRD010000236.1 GCA_016764835.1 Paracoccaceae bacterium
ATTATAAAGACTATTAGCCCTGAAGATTTTAAAGTTCTGCCCGGGGGGCTGGAAAGCCTTGATGGAACACCGAGAGATGGACTAAAGATTATTATTTTTATGGACTCCAGTGGCCCCTGCCGATTTTGCTCGGCAGGGGGGGGTGGTTAGGTATTAACGAAAACTGATTTCTTGCAGTTTCAGCTGCATGTCTTCGGTTTGGCCATTGGGCTCATAGTCGATCCGGTCTGACAAAAGCATCAGGCCGCGCAGCTCTGCCACCGGTACAATCGACAGATCGGTGGTGTAGAGATAAGTCGCAGCTTCATGCCATGCGTCCCGGCGGGCTTCGGGGTCTGCTTGCTGGCGTGCGGCGTCGATAAGTCCTGCAAGAACAGGGTCTTGCGACGAAGCACAGCAACCATTCATATCGGCATAGGATGTGAATGTTGGCGAGCCATCACCGGTTGTATTGCCGTTCTTTGAGGCCAAAATCACCGGGCGGTCGGTTGGTGTAGATCGGGTGAAGAGCACTTCAGCCCATGACGCGCCATCGACGATTTGCAAGTTAATATTGAACCCAGCATCTTGCAGGTTCTGCGTGATATATTGCTGCAATTCCGCCGATCCAGTGAACTGGTTTATCATAGCGACAAACTCGATTTCGGTATCAACCGGCACACCGTCAGCGGCGGCTTCGGCCAGCAAGGCGCGCGCACCTTCTAGGTCAAAACCGCTCTCAGCATAGTCTGGGATAAAGGCGTTAATGCTCGATGCGACCGCATTATCGGTTGGGACCCCTGTGCGATTGAGTAAAACCTCAACCCCGGTTGTTTTGTCGATGGCCATGCGCAGGGCTTGGCGCACACGAATATCATCGAGCGGGGCGATGGTATTTGACAGACGGATGAAGAAGACCGAGCTGATCGGAAATTGCTTGGTGCGGTCATCGTCTGTGGCAAATTGCGGCGGGATTGGATAGGCCATATCGGCCTCACCGGTCTCGACCATTTGCGCACGTACCGAAGGCTCGGCACGAAACAGGATGGTCACGTTTTCAACGGCCGGGGTTTCGCCCCAATAATCATCGCGCAGGCTGAGCGTTATGCTTTGGCCGGGGGTCCATTCATCGAATGTATATGCGCCGGTGCCGACGGGCATGGCGGTTTTTTCGGTGGCCGGGGTCGAGAGCGGCGATGACAGGTGCAAATAGGCCAGCTCGCGCGGCAAAGCCGGGGCTGGGATATTGGTCTCAAGCCGGATCGTCATTGGGCCAATGACCGAAACACTCACTTCTTCGGCCACTTTAGCTTGGTCCGAACAGGTAATTTCGGGCGTGTTCATGGCCCGGTTTATGCCCCAAGCGGCGGCTTCGGCGTCAAAGACTGCCCCGTCTGAAAAGGTAATTCCTTCGTTGAGCGTGAATATCCAAGCCATGTCACCGTCTTGCTCCCATGAGGCGGCCAGAAGCGGCTCAACATCAGAGGTGATCGGGTTAATGTCGGTCAGGGTTTGCACAACATTGCCAGCCAGCACCAGCGCGGGCGCGGCTTCTAGGTCGCACGGATCGACGGTTGTCGGCTCATTGCCTACCACAACGACGATATCGCGATCTTGTGCAAAGGCGCTTGTGCCCAGCCCGAGGCAGAATGCCGGGATCAGGGGCGCGAATCTCAGATACGAAAATTTCATGTTTTCCTCCACGTTTCCCCGGAATTGGGGACAAATCGCCAGCTGCTTGGTGCAGCATTTTGGCACTTGTTGGCCCTACGTTAGGTTTGTTTGCGCAAAAGATCAACCAATGTTGCGCTTGTATTGCGCATTAATCGGCGCAAGATTGCGGTGTTTGGTGTTGTTGAGATTCTGAAGTATGGAGTTGAGACGGCATATTACTTGTGAAAGTGCAGAAGACCTGCGCCCCATAGAACGGCCCAACAAGACGGTAAGGTATTAATGCAAAACAAGAAAATTACGCTCGACGATCTTTCGGAGCATTTACAGCTTTCCAAGTTTTCTGTTTCGCGGGCTTTACGCGGCAAAAAAGGGGTGAGCAGCGAGACCCGCGAGCTCGTGTTAAAAGCCGCCAGAGACTTGGGCTATAAGCATTCTAGTCTCGAAACTGAAGCTGCAGCGCGGTCGATCAGGCTGGTGATTCCACGTGATGATGCGCGTGACAACCCGGCCTGGTTTGATGTGATCGAGGGCGCTGAGGAAGAGGCCCGAAAAATGGGCTATAGCCTTGTGACAACATTGGCCGAAGAAGACGGCGACCTGTCAAATGGCGGCACGGCGAGCGGCATATTATTGGCCGGTCGCCGCTCGCGCGGGGTATTAGAATCCTATTTGGCATTGCCGATACCTGTGGTGCTGATTGGCTATCCAAAACCCGGCGAAGCTATTGATACTGTTCATATTTCAGACTGGGAGGGCGGCGATCTTATTGGCAGCCATCTCAAAGCGCTTAACCACCGCCATGTCGCCTTTGTAACCGATGCGCCCGATGATGCGGGCCGGCAGGAAAGGCTGCGAGGTTTGCGCGGTGGGCTTGCGCCGGATGGCCAGGTTTCTTGTCTGCATTATGACCCCGAGAACGAGACCGACCCTAGCGCATTGTTGCGACGGATTGAGGCGCTACCAGACCGGCCGACGGTCTTGGTCTGCGCCAGTGATGCGGTGTGTTTGAGTACCATTTTGGCGCTTCAACAATCGGGCGCGCAGATCCCGGATGATTTTTCGATTGTTGGCGGCAACCGCCAATGGAGCGTGGCGATGACCGGGGTTGATGTGACATCGCTGAGCGCGCCGATGCATGAGCTGGGGCGACAAGGCCTTTTGCTTTTACACGAACGCATTGGCAGCCCGACTGGCACGCCGTATCGCCGGGTCGCCCTTGCGCCAACGTTGCGCATTCGCGAAGCTTCGTTGCGAGACCTGTCTTAGGCGCAGGGAAAGGCCGGTTTAGTTTAGCAATTCTGAGCGCATATCAGGGCGTCGCCAATCTTTGTGGATCAGCCCGTCTTTCATGATCAGCGCAAATTTGTCGGGGCCGACGAGGTTGTCTTGGTCCTCCAGCGGGTTTGCATTGACCAGCAAAATATCGGCCAAAGCGCCGTCTTTTATAATGCCTAACTCACCCTTATGGCCCATCAGATCCGCGCCGGTTTCGGTGGCACATTTGAGCGCCTCGGCGGGCGAATAACCGAAGAATTTGACAAAATGGCCGATATCGCGGGCGTTTTGGCCCATAGGGGTAATCGTGAACCCATAGTCACCGCCGACGACCACGCGCATGCCACGTTTGCGCATCTCATGATAGGTGGCACAGGTATGTTCTAACTTGCGCGGTAGACCCATGCTTTCGACAATTTCTTTGGTCATGCCGACCACATCGCCCTCAAAAACAGAGTTGTGAACAAGGCCAAAGGCCGGGCCGACGATGATGCGGTCTTTGGCGGCTTCGAGCATGTCGAGCGCCTCTTCATCGGCGAAGTCGCAATGATAAATGCAGTCGACCCCGGCGCGCACGGCGCGTTTGACTGACTCGGCGGCGCGGGCATGGCAGGCAACAGTTTTACCCCAATCATGGGCCGCATTTACGCCTGTGGTCAGCTCAAGCTCGGTCATTGAGATGATTTCGGCGCGGGCATGGCTGACAAATTCATCGCCCGAGACGTTGAATTTGATGTTGTCGACGTTCTCGCGGCAACACAGGCGCACAGCGCGCAAAATTTCGGTTGGGCCGTCAGCCAACCAGCCAAAACTTTCGGCGTTCATATGCAGTTGGCGCTCATCACCCAAGCCGCCGGTGGTCGTAATTTCGGGGCCGGCCGCACGGTAACGTGGGCCCGCGACATGGCCGTTTTCAATCTCGCCGCGTAGCACGACGTCGAGCCGCATCTTGGCTGAGGCGGCCGACCAAGCAGAGGTGAAACCGTGATCGAGGATCAGGGTCGCATTACGACAGGTTTCTAAGATGTGCTCTTCGGGGGGGATTTCGCCGAGGTCTTGGTTACGAGACGGGCCGCAAAACGACAGGTGGCAATGGCCTTCAACCATGCCGGGCATAAGAAATTTACCCTCGGCATCGATCACCGTCTGGGCGTTTTCTTCGGCGATTTGGTCGGTGCCACGGGCGACGGTTTTGATCCGGTTGCCTTCGATCAAGACCTCGCCCGGATAGGCTTTGTCGTCGATAGCGTCCCATATGATCGCATTTTTTATCAGGTATGAGCCCATTGGAAATCTCCCAAAGCAGCGGTTGAAGCTAGATTAAGCCTAATTTGGCTTTTACCGCAGGGCCAGCCTCATTAGTTGTAGTAAGGCCGGTATTTGGAGCATTCTGCTCGATCGCATCCAGTGAGATGCGCGAAATGTACCTAACTGTCACAAGTAACTAGCGCTGATACGCGATGGCGCTGCGTTCTTGTCTTGCGTGTATTGGATTGTCTTCAGGAAAATTGCGGTAGCCGAGTTTCTCGGTTTTTCCGAAGCCGTAGAGGATGAGAACTGGGCGATCTTATTAATGCGCAATCGAGCGCCCGTTCACCTATGCCGCCGTTATAGGCACAGTTTTTTGCGCGTTTGATAGTGCCTTTGGTTCCCGAAAGGCACGAGTTTGCATTGGACGGAGTTCGTTCCAGACTCAATCGCATGAACGTGTATGTCCTGAATATCTGGGCCAAACGATCTTCCCTTCGAGGTCAATAATCTGGATATTATCACTTGGCAGGGGAAAATTATCGCGCGGAGCCATAGCGCATCAATTCATTTTTGCCTGAATGATGTCCGGCTAAGATGTTGCGCGAGCCAAGCAGCGAGTTTGTGGATTGCGAAACCAGCGTCTGAGCCGTCAGTCTGACCCGCAAAAACATCAACCTGTCGAGGGCCATGGGCGTCGGGTGCTTGGCCGAGCTACATTTGCATTGCTTCGGCCAAACGTACAACCGGAGCTGTGCTTTATGCGAAAGTTCGCGCGCCCCACTTTGTTGCTCAAAGCTTTCAATTCAGACGCAGCCACACTTGCCGGTATTGAAGCGTCCAACATGATCCGAAAAACGGCCCTATCAATCCCTGTTTCGGCGTTTAAACAGGTGGCAAGCCGAGCTGGATTAACTCGACAAATCCACCGACTCAATCAAAACCCTAAAAATATTGCGCCGGTACTCTTGGCAAACGTCCAAATCTACCAGAGCTAGGCGACCTGAACGCCCCCATGCCAAGTTCCATTGAGCAAGGGGATGTCTGAGCGAACAGCAAAACGGATAAGATCTGCGCGCATGTTTGGTTGCAGCTTGCCACGGTCGGTTAGGCCGACGGCCTGCGCCGGGTTTGCGCTGGCCGTGGCGATGCTGCGTGCGAGATTATCCCACGCATTGCCAAGCTGAACCACGGCCATCAGCAGCCCGGCAGGCACATAATCTGACGACAATATATCAAGCCTGTCGGCGCGGGCCAGATCAAGGGCGGCAACATTGCCCGAATGTGAGCCGCCGCGTACAATATTTGGCCCGCCCATTATGGTTTTTATACCGTGCTTGTGACAGGCATCGGCTGCCTCAATCGTGGTTGGAAACTCGGCCAGTTTTACCCCGTGCTTATGGCTGGTCTCAACCTGTGCTGTGGTGGTGTCATCATGGCTGGCCAGCGTGGCGCCATAGCGCGCAGCGGCGGCAACGGTGGCAGTTTCATGTCTATCGCCAAGTGTCGCGCGCAGGCCTTGGAGGAAGGTCACATAATCGGCAAATGCGGCTTCGTTCATGCCATGTTTGCCGCAAACATAGTCCTTATATTTCTGAATATCGCCAAATTGGCGTTGCCCGGGCGTGTGATCCATCATTGATACAATCCCGATCCGGTCGGCGGGGCCAAAATCGTCGAGTTCTTCGAGCAATGTCTCAGAGCAAGTTTCAGCGCGCAGGTGAATGTGATGGCTAATGCGTAGCGCTCCAGAGCCGCGCATCGACAAGATCTCATCGGCCAAAGCGCGGGCATATTTTTTGTAGCTGCCATCTGACAAAATCGAACCAACGCGTAGCGCATCAAACACGGTTGTAATACCCGCGCCCGCCAGCTCTCTGTCATGCGCGACAATAGCCGAGCGGTGCGGCCAGTTTACCTTGGGGCGGGGGCTAAGGTGGCGTTCAAGATTGTCGGTATGCAGCTCCACCAGTCCCGGCGCGATATAGTCGCCCTCGGCATCAATCGCGCCGCTTGGCACCACAGATGTCTGCGCGATGTCGTCAATCAGCCCGTCTTTAATGCGGATCGCGCCGCATATTATTTCGTCGGGCAAAATAAGACGAGCATTGGCGATTATTACGTCTTTTGTCATTTGGATGTCACGCTTTTTTGGGGTAAATTGGAGAGAATGAGGGCTCTAAATGTTTGAACGATATGCGATTTTTTACACGCCACCCGCCGGGGAATTCGCCAATTTTGGCGCGTGCTGGCTCGGCTGGAACAGCCGCATAGGGCGCGCAGTGGCGCAGACCGAAATTGCGGGCGTTGATGTTGGCGTGCTGACCGCAGCGGCGGGCAAATACGGCTTTCATGCCACGCTCAAAGCACCGTTTCATTTGGCTCAACACTGTGATCAGGCCACGCTGACAGCTGCGTTCAAGTGTTTTGCGGCGCAAAATGAGCCGGTCACATTGGGGCTGTTGCGGCTTAGCCATGATAACGGATTTTTGGCCTTGCGCCCGACCGGTGATACGGCCAGGCTGAACGCGCTTGCCGCCAGTATTGTCCGCGCATTTGGTCCGTTTCAAGCGCCTTTGAGCGCCGATGCCATTGCCCGGCGCAGAAAAACAAAGCTGAGCCCGCGCCAAGACGCGCAAATGTTGAAATGGGGCTATCCATATGTTTTTGAAGACTTTCATTTCCATATGACGCTGAGCGGCCGCATTGACCGCGCCACTGTTGGGCCTGTTATCACGGCGGTTAACGCAGCTCTTGGCCCAGATGGGCCGCCCGCGCTGCATATCGGTGCGATAACGTTGATGGGCCAAGATACCGATGGGATGTTTCACGAGTTGCACCGCGCCGCATTGGCCAGCAGCTGACGGATTACTGCCACCGTTTGGGCCAATGGCCCAGTATTATCGACCATATGGGGGGCTAAGCCATCGGGCAGGGCAAAGTCTGCGCGCTTTAGTCTGTGGGCAATCTCGTGCTCATCTTCGCG
>JAESRD010000237.1 GCA_016764835.1 Paracoccaceae bacterium
GCCGATGGCCGGCGCGCCACGGATCAGCCGCCCGTGCCAACTGGCAAAACCCTGTGCGCCTGGGGCACACATGGCAAGTTATTGAACCGTGGAGCGCAGGTCGAGGCCGCGTTGCGCGCCTCTGGCAGGCCGTTGCATATGCTTGGCCTTACCCGTGACGGCCACCCACGCCATCCGCTCTATGTCAGCTATGCCACCCGCCCGGTGCTTTGGACTGCCGCGCCTTAGGTAAAAGTTAACGCAGTGGTTAACCGACTTGCCCGTATTAACACCTTGTGCGGCAGCTTTGTGTTAGAACGTTTATAGAACGCCCCGGCTCTGCTTATTCTGGCAGTTGTACGGGTGCATATATAAAATATCGGAACACATGATGATCGCCATCCTGGGCCTTTTGGGTCTCGCATTTGCCAGTCTCGCTTTCGTCCCGGCAATTGTCGACGATGACGAGGATGACGACGACGCGGTAACAGATGAAAATGAGACCGAGCTTGAAACAACCTCGCTCGACGCGCTCTACAGTGAAGACGAGGATGATGATGTCGCCCCACCGGGCCTGACGGATGATGTCTTCTTTGGAGGCGATGATGATGACATGTTCGACGGCGAAGACGGCGACGATTATCTTGATGGCGGCGGCGGCGATGACCTGCTGATCGGCGGTAACGGCGATGATGATTTGCACGGCGCGGCCGGTAATGACGCGCTCACCGGCGATGGCGGCGATGATGAACTCTTTGGCCATGTTGGCGATGATGTGCTCAGCGGTGGCGCGGGCGATGACACGCTGAGCGGCGGCGGTGGCGCTGATATTATTGACGGTGGCGCCGGTAATGACGCGCTTTCAGGCTCGCTTGATGATGACAGTCTTGCCGGGGGCGCGGGCGATGACGTGCTGCATGGCGGCGCGGGCAATGATATTGTTGACGGTGTGTCAGGCGAAACCGAGCCGGGGTCAGATTTTCTGAATGGCGGCGCGGGCGATGACCAGCTGTTCGGCGGCGCGGGTGATTGGATGAATGGCGGCACGGGTGCCGACGCATTTACCATATCGGCGCAGGCTTCGGGCAGCGCCGTGATCGAAGATTATGCGCCGGAGGAAGACAAGCTGGTTGTGCTTTATGATCCTGCCTTTGCCCCACCAACGCTGACAACCCAAAGCGACGGCGGCGGCACAACGCTGTTGGCCAATGGTCAAGCGATCGGCTATCTGCTCGGCACCGATGAGATCGACCTGTCGCTGGTCGAATTTCGACCAAGCTAAAGCCCTTGGCGCTCGGCTTTGCGCGCCAGCTCAATGACAAACTGCTTTTTCGCTTTTTTGGCCAGAGACTTACTAGCCTCTGCCCGGCCAAATGCCATGCGCAACCGCATTTTTACCGGCTCTTCTGCCGCGCGCAGACGCGCCAGCTCAGCGTTTAGCGCAATACGGCGCGTGTCTATCCAGCGGTGCCAAAGCATATCGGCGCCCGCCCGCATGGCTGGGTCATCTTCTGGCAAAGAATGCGCCCGGTCGTGGCGGTCTTGCTCGAGCGCGGCGATCTGTTCGACGATAGCGCGCTGTTTGGCCTGCAACGCTGCAAGCTCGGCTTGCACCGCGCGAAACCCGGCACCTGTCAGCTCAGACAACGCCCTCATATCGGCTTTGCTCATGGGTTTCTCACTTTAGCTGCTCGTTTACGGATCGATTCGGAAAAGCGGATCGCGGCAGCGGCGGCACGGTAATGCTCGCGGCCAATCTCTTCGCCAATACCAACCGTGGCATAAAGCGCCCGGGCAGCAGGCGGATCAGAGCGGATGGGGATGCCATTTTCTGCGGCAATTTCGCGGATCTTGGCGGCAATATCATCAGCCCCTTTGGCGCAACAGATCGGCGCACGGCCCGAGGTGCGGTCCCATGATAGGGCGACGGCGTAGTGCGTCGGATTGACCAGCACCACATCAGCATTTGGCACTTCGGCTAACATCTGGTTCATCGCCAGCATGATCGCCTTTTGCCGCCGTTGCGCCTTAAGCTGCGGGTCGCCCTCGGCCTGCTTTGCCTCATCGGTCATTTCTTTGCGGCTCATCGACAGCTTGCGCGTATGTTCCGCCTTTTGAAACATGTAATCAATCACGCCAAGCGTCAGAGCGACGAAGAAAACGATCTGCATGAGGCTAAGCGTCATCTTGGCCATCTCTATCGAGACTTGCGCTGGCGAAAGTTGCATAGTTGATACTAGCCGTGGCAGTTGTGCCTTAAGGTAGAAGCTAACAATGGTCATATAGATGCACAGCTTCGAGAAGCTTTTGAAGAACTCAAACAGCCCGGTGCGGCCAAATTTGTTTTTAATCGCCGTCTTGGGCGAGATCCGGCTCATCTTGGGGATGATCTTGTCGGGGGCGACCACAAAGGCCTGCTGCGCCAGAATGGTCAAGACAACCAGCGCCATCGGAATAGCAAACCAAGGCGCGGCACCGATCACGGTTTCTTTTGCCAAAGTGCCGACCAACACCTGCGGCCCGCCGTTAAACATGCGTTCCGACATTTCGGTGACATGGGCCAGCGGCGCGGTCAGCGTGCTGCCCAGCTTGACCATCGATTCTGCGCCAAAGGCGTAGGCCGCTACCAAAATTCCGCCATAGCCAGCCGCTGTCATCAGATCAACTGACTTTACGATATCGCCTTTTTTGCGGGCGTCATCGAGCTTCTTTTGGGAGGGGTCAAAGGGTTTTTCACTGCTGTCGTCTTCGTCGCTCATGGCAGAGCCGCAAACGGAGAAGCCATGAAGCTGAACAGCGCTTTTGCCCAAAGTGGGAGGATCAGCGGCACGGCGGCGAAGAGCAGAATAAGCCCCCCGGCCGTAGCAGCAGGCGCGCCGACAAAGCTGACCATCAGCTGTGGCATCGCCTTGTTTATAACCCCAAGGGTGATGTTATAGACCAACCCGGCAATGACAAAGGGTGCAGCAAGACTGAAGGCCAGCGCAAAGCTATGCGCTATCTGGGCCAGCCCGGCTTCGGCAACATTGGCCGGTGATGGCGGCGTGCCGGGCGGCACCAAATTGTAGCTCTCAATCATATAGGCCGCCGCATAAATATGCAGATCGAGAATTGAGATCAGCGCCAGCGCGCCGATTGTCAGCACATGGCCCATGGCCGGCTGCGGGTCAATGCCAGCCGAGCCGCCAAAGATCTGACTAAGGGAGGTTGATTGCGCAGCGATAGAGCCCGCCGTTTGCAGCGCGAAGACGAACAGCCGCAGCAACAGGCCAAAGAACAGGCCCGCGAGGACTTCGGCACCACATTGACCAACAATTGCGCCGGGGTTTTGTGGCACAGGGCCGATCATCGGCGACACAGCCGGGGCAACAACGGCAGAAAAGGCGACGACCAGCGCCAAACGCACCCGCATTGGCACGCTTTGCTCGCCAAAGGCGGGCAAGAGGCCAACGATTGCGCCAATGCGCAAAAACACAAGCAGCCCGCCCCAAAAGGCATCTTCCAGAAACAGCGTAATATCAGCGCCGGTCAGGCTCATGCAGCAACCAGCCCCACCAAAGCGGGGCGCGCATCAACGCCGATCTCTTCAAATGACAGAACCGGGTTTGGAATGCCCTTCGCTGTCATCACCGTGCGCAAGAATCGCCGCCGCCGCATAGAGGTAACAACTGCCGGATACGCGCCGCTTTCGGCGGCATGACCTATGCGCTCAGCAATGCCATTGGCAAGGCGGTTAAAGTCCTCCGGCGGCAGGGCGACATCAGCCGACCCGCGTTCACCGGGCACTTGGTAGGTAATGAACACATCTTCCCATTCAGGGGCCAATTGCACCAGTGGGATCGTGCCATCATCGCGGCGCAGTTCAGCCACCAGCTGAAAGCCCAAACGTTGGCGCACATGTTCGGCAATCGCCTCAGCGCCTGTATGCATTTGGCGGCCCTCAGCGGTCGCCTCGATGATCAGGGTCAGGTTGCGGATAGAGACCCGCTCTTCGAGCAGCAGGCGCAGCACCGACAAGAGCAGGTCTGGCGGCACTTTGTCAGGGATCAGCTCATCGATCAGCCGCCGGTTTGCGGCAGAGCGGCTGGCATCTGTTAGGTTTGTCATTTCGTCGAGTAAGCGGCGCAGTGACTTAAGGGTCATCCGCCGCGAGAAGTTGCGTTTGATGATCTCAAGCAGATGCGTGGCCAAGACTTCAGCCGGCCAAACGGTGGTCATGCCAGCCAGCGCCGCGCGCTCTTGGTCTGCCGGGCCGATCCAACGGGCGGGCGCGCCGTAAACCGGCTCTTTGACATCTTCTCCAATCAGATCATCGGCTTCAGTGCCTGAAAGCAGGGCCAGAAGGCGGCCGGGGCGCAGATGGTCTCTGACCTGTTCAACACCTTGAATACGTACAAGATAAGTGCCGTCAGGCAGCGCCGCATTATCGGTGAGCCTTATTTCTGGTAAAATCAGGCCAAAGCCGGTGGCGACATGGTTGCGCATATTGGCAATACGGGCGTCGAGCCCGGTGGCCGGGTCGAGCACCATATCGACAAGATCGGGGGCAAACTCGACATGAATATCGTCGAGATCAAGCATGTCACCCATCGAGGCTTGCGGGGCCGGTTCTTGTGTCGATGCCGAGCCGTCTGCGCCGGTATCTTGGGCATCTTCAGACTTGTTCACAATTCGGTAGGTGGCGAAGCCGAGCACCGATGCGCCAAGCAAAAACGGAAAGAAGGGCAGACCGGGCACCAGTGCGAACAGCAACATAAGGGCGGCCACTGTGCCAAGCGCTGCCGGATGTTTGCCCAGCTGCGAAAAGATAGCGACATCTGTCGCGCCCTTTTCACCGCCACGAGCCAGTAACAAAGCCGAGGCAATAGAAATGATCACAGATGGGATCTGGTTGACCAACCCGTCACCGACAGTGAGAATTGCAAAGGTTTCAAAGGCAACGCCCAGCGCCATATCATGGACGACAATGCCATTGATCAGC
The DNA here is from genome assembly GCA_016764835.1 of Paracoccaceae bacterium. Next base: position 4,961 of record JAESRD010000237.1, read on the forward strand.
CCGACAATCAGGTTGAGCGCGGTGATCAGCAGGCCAGCAACCGCATCGCCCTTCACAAACTTTGAAGCACCGTCGAGCGAACCAAAGAAGGTGGTTTCGGCCTGCTCAAGCTCGCGGCGTTCTTTGGCCTCTTGGTGGTCGATCGCCCCGGCTGACATGTCTGCGTCAATGGCCAGCTGTTTGCCGGGCATCGCGTCGAGTGCAAAACGGGCACCGACCTCGGCCATGCGAGTGGCACCTTTGTTAATGACAATGAAGTTGACGATCAGCAATACGCCAAAGACGACAAGGCCGAGCATGACCGAGCCGCCCATGACGAAATTGGCAAAACCTTCTATCACATCGCCCGCAGCTGATGTGCCGGTATGGCCTTCACCAATGATCAGCTTGGTGGACGAGACATTGAGCGAGAGCCGCAGCATGAGCGAGGCAAGCAGCACAGATGGAAAGGCCGAAAAGTCGAGCGGGCGCTCAATGAACAGGGTGACTGTAAACATCAGGATCGCCAGCGCGAAAGATGCGGCAAGGCCGATATCAAGGATCCAGGATGGCACGGGCAGGATCATCATAATGATGATCGCCATGAGCGCCAATGCCAGCAAAATAGTGGGTTGAAACAGTTGCTTAATAGAAAATGATTTCATGTTTCATCCCCCGCTTTCAATTGGAACAAGTGAGCCGAGCGCGCCGCTCGTGCTGCCACGCAATAATGGATAGGTGTTGACCCGTGGTTCGGCTTGGGCGCGGGCCAGCCTTGTTGGTGGCCGATCGCCACCCACGGCGATTGGGCCACCCTCCGGCAGGGCGGCACGAATGGCGCTAAAGCGGCGACGGTAGCGCGCGGCATAGACTTCGGTACGGGAGTGGTAAGCCCCGGCGGCCTTGGTCCAATCGCCGAGTTCGCGGTGCAGATCAGAGAGGAAACCGGCCGCATAGAGCGCGTTTTCTAGCGGGTCAAACATGGCATCGACAGAGGCAAAATGCTCGCCGTGCCAGCGGTGGTTGATCTGAAAACAGCCAATGTCAAAGCTGCGCGAGCCGGTGGCTTGGCGCTCTAACGCCCATTGAAGCGCCTCTGAGCGGCTGTCAAACCAGCGGCCTTCGCCCTCCACATTGACTGTCCATGGCCATGGCCGCAGATCATTGCCACTGCCGCGCCCGGTTTCTGTGCGCGAAATGGCATAGAGCACCGAGACCGGCACCCCGGTTTGCTGGGCGGCGCTGCGGGCTGCGGCGTCGCAAATATCGGAAGGGTCGGCGGCGCCGAGCGACGCCGAGGCCAGAAACCAGCCAAGGGCTGGAAAGCAGAAATGCCAAAGCTGGCATATCACCTGAAGTGATCTCATTTCATCGCGCTTTCTGCTGCAATGCGGTTAGAATTTGTTCAATATCTATGGCTAAGGCGTTTAAAATTCGTAAGAATTTGCGAGCAAGTGGCTTTCTTTTCAGAAAATTTCAGGCCACAAAATTTCGGGATTCAGCTAGTTCTCATCTGGAATTGTGAACCGATCGAGCAGGCTGTTGACCAAAGCTCGCGTTTCGCCGGTATCGGCCAACAGCGCATGGCGCACGGCCAACGGCGTGCCGTCAGGATCGGTATTTTGCGCGGTCAGTATCGCCGATGCTGCGTCTTGCAAAAGCTGGTCGCCCTCATGGGTGAGCTGAGCCCAAGCACCGGCCCGCCAAAGCGAGGCTTGCTCTGGCAGCGCCCCATCTGGCAAGGACAATGCGGCCAGCGCGGCGACATGATCGCCGTCATTGCTGTGCGCTTGGGCGATAAGGCCTGCGGCGCGCGGATCGCGCATACCTGCAAGTTCGGTGATCACCCGCTCAGTCTGGCCCATGGCCAAGGCGGCTTCGGCGCGCAGGTAGCGCCGCTCGTTCAGTGCCCCGCGATTCGCCTCGCCGAGCAATATGGCGCTGGCTCGTTCGGCAAAACCGAGCTCGAGCAACCGTGTAGCAACATCGTTTTCGGTGCTGGCGGTGGTGCCCGCTGGCAGGTGAGACATGGCATGATCCAAAAATACCGCGACTTCCGCCCGCGCGGTCATCTCAGCAACGGCCTGATCTTGTAGCTCCGCCTTTCGCCTGGCCCGAAAGCCGTTGATTTCCTCGTGCGTCAGGTCGATCGCCTCATGGTAGCGGCCCGCCGCGATCAGCGCACGGGTTTCGGCAATGGCCAATTCAGCTTCAACAGGCGCGCCTTGCATTTCAAAACGCAAAGCCGCCAGCAGGGCGATTTCTGAGCCGGTTGGGACATCGTGCTCTTCAAGGGTCAGGTCTATCAGCCGGAGCATTGCCTCGGGCGACAGGTTGGCCGAATCTTCGACGATATCGTGCAGCTCATCAATCGCCGCCTCAACGCCTTGTATTTCTAGGATGATGTTGGCGCCGGTCAGCTCGGCGGCTTGGTCGCCGCCGGTGACAGCCGGCATGGCGGCCAATTGCAGGGCCTCGGCCAATGTCGGCTCGCCCGCATCAAGAAAGAGCTGGGCCAATCGCGAGCCAAGATGGCCGCGCAAGGGCGCAGGCAAGGTGCGAAAGCCCAGCGTGACGGCTGTGCGCACATCATTACCCATCCCATCAAGCGAGCCTTGCGCCAAAGCGGCCCAAAGCGCCACCGGTCGGGCACATTCTATCTGGTCAGAAAAGGTGCCATGCGCGCGCGGATCTTGGTCAACAATAAGGGCGACGGTCGCCAGAACCCGTTCTTCGAGCGTTTGCTCATCATTGAGCTGTAGTGCCACACGCGCCTCAGCGCCAAAGCCGAAATACAGATAGGTGCGGGCCAGCGCCAGTGTGGCTCCATTTTGGTAACGGTCAAATTCGCCGGTCAGACTGTCACGCCGCTCGGCAATGGCGAGGGCAAAACTTTTATCTGTGTCGACCCAATTACCAAGGTCAAAAAAACGATCATCCAAACAAGCATCTGGTGGCTCCATATTGTGGGGTGTTGGCGGGTCTCTGTCGAGGCTGGTGCGCATGGCAAGGCCGGGCCCATTTGGGCCGACATCGTCGCGCGCTTGTTCGAGGGCATCCGAGAGCGCCAAGTCGGGCTCGACCGGCGGCAAAAGCCCGTTTTCTGGCAAGGTTACCAAGCCGAGAGTTGCCGCGCGGGCCAGCGATTCTGATATAGCGCGTTCGGTTTGAGCCACGATCCCGCTGGGCGGGGTGGCTGAAAATGTGTTGGGCAACGGCAAGGAAGCACTGCGGTTCTGTCGGGCCATGAGCACCGGCAAAACATGCGACATTTCCGGCGCCGGTGTTTCACCAAAGGCCAGCACTTCAGGCGCAAGGATCAGTGGGTTTTCATTGGCAGATCCGGGCCGGGCCGGGCCATCTTTAATGTCGATAACCAGCCAGTCTTCTTGCCAACTAAACACTTCGGCATGACAATTGTCACAGCCCAGTTCCAGTGACAAAAGACCGGGGCCGGGCAGATCATAGCCCGCCAGACGGTCACGCGAGATCAGGTCAAAAATCCGCACAGGATCGTAGGTAACATCTTCGCCCAGATCGAGCAGATATTCACCAGCGCTCTGACGGCCAAAACGCCACTCAGCAGTGCTGGGCAGCGTCAGGACCAACCGTGTAAACTGGCCATGGTCACCTGAGCGGATGGTTACGGTTTGTGCCGCAGCCGGGACTGCAAGCAATGCCGTCAGAGCTGCGACCAAAAATCTTATCATGCTGCATCCTTTGTCGCCTTCAGCGCTTCTTCGAGCTCAGTAAAGTCAGGCCGGCAATGGCCGGGTGTATTCTGGCGGCCAACCTCAATACAGATATTGGGCGAGTGACGGTGCAGGTTTGCCACCAGCACTTCGCGGATAAGCTGTTGAAAATGCCCATCATCTTGGACAACAGATTGCAGCCGGGTGCCAAATGGACCCACCAGACCGTAGGCCAAAAACACGCCCAAGAATGTGCCGACCAGCGCGCCGCCAATCATGCCACCCAGGATTTCTGGGGGCTGGTCGATTGAGGCCATTGTTTTAATAATGCCAAGCACAGCCGCAACAATACCAAGCGCTGGCAGACCGTCAGCCACCGCCTGCAACGCATGTGTTGAGATCAACGCATGGTGCAGATTTGCTTCAATCCGTTTCTCAAGCACTTCTTCGACCTGATGCGGGTCGTCATAGTTCATCGTCGCCGAGCGCAAGGTGTCGCAAATGATCGCCACAACCTCTTTATCCTTTTGAATTTTCTCGTATTTACCAAAGACTGGCGACTCATCAGGGCCCTCGATATGTGATTCCAAAGCGACCGGATCAGCCCGCGCAATGCGGACCAACTCAAAGAGTAAACAGAGCAAGTCCTTATAGTCATCATGCTTCCATTTCGGCCCTTTGAAAATTTTGCCGAAATCTTTGAGCGTCTGTTTGATCGCCGCGCCATCATTGGCGATGGCAAAAGCACCGACCGCCGCGCCAACAATCATCATCAGCTCGAACGGCGCGGCTTTCAAAATGATACCCATTTTGCCGCCGGCCAGAACGTAGCCGCCAAATACCATCACGAAGATGATAATAATTCCGATTATACCGACCATTGGTCCACCCCACGTGTTTAACTATTACCCAGTTCAAACATGACTGAGAGGTGTTAAAACTTCCTCGACAGAGGCCAAAGACAGCCGTGAAGAAATAGGTAAATTTTAGTCAAGCTGGCGCGCGGCAGGTTACTGGGTTGGCACATTGGCATTTCGCCCAGCAATAACGACACTGACAGAATAGGCAGTGATCGGCTCTAGGTTGGTCATGACGGCAGCGGCGGCGTCTGACCGCATACGCGCAATAAACCCGGCGGCAAAATCTGGTGGCATTTCTTCGAAAAGAGCGGCTGCATCGACCGGTTTCATGTTCTCATAAACCGCGGTCAGCCGCATAATATCATCGTCCGCCGCCGCAGAGGCCAGCGCCAGTGTCGCCAAAAGTGATTCTTCAGCAAGAGTTAGGGCGGCCAGTTTTTCATTGATTTCAGCCTCAGCCAGCCGCAAGGCCTGCATGCGGTCGGTCAACAATGCTTCGCGCGTTGCAACTCGCTCTTCGCGCTGACGAAAAGCCTCAAGCAATTCGCCGGTCGGTAGGCCAGCTTCACAGGATGCGGGTTGGGCCATATCGGCCTCGTCATGTTGGGCAGCGGCACCGCTGGCCCAGGCAGCGCCTGCGCCTTCGCCCAAACGGATAAGGCCAGAAGCCACCAGCAAACCGGCAATAACGGCCAGTGCGCCACGGGCGCGCTTGGCCGGTTTTTTCTGTGCAGTATTTTGATTCATTGTGCAGCCTCAAGCGCGCCGCGGCGCGAAAAGAACGGGTTAACCGGTGCTTCGGCGGCTTTTGGCTCTGGCAGATCATGCATTGATGCGACCAGTAATTCGAGTTGCTGGGCGGCCATCTCAGCGCGCAAAGTCGCCTCTGTTAGCCGGGCAACCGAGCCCGCGGCCGCGCCTTGCGCCCGCGCCAATGCTTGTGACAGGTCATCAACCTGCGCCGAAAGCACGGCAACAGCGCCGCCAACCCCGCGCTCAAGATCAGTAAAGCGGCGCAATCTGCGCGCTAGAATATGGCAATAAAACCCTGCGCCGATAGCGCCTGCCAAGAGTAGTATATCTGCGATTAAAGCCATTCTGGCCCCCCGGGGTACACCCAATTAGTTTAGTACGAATTCCATAATCAGCAGGTCACGGACCCGCCCTTCGCCAGTGACGACCTGCACCCGGCGCAACATTTGCGCTCTGAGCCGCATCAGCGATTCTCTATCTTCCAAATCATCTATCGAGACAGCCCGGAGATAGCCGTTGAGCACATCAACAATGCGCGGTTTGATCGATTCGACCTCTTCTTGGTACGCTGGCGGCACCTCTAGCTGTGCGCCGAATCGCAAGAAACTGTGCCCAGATCTGGCTGGCAAATTGATCAGCAACGGATCAAGAGCCACAAAAGCGACCGGGCCAAGCTCGGGCACCATCGCCAAATCAACGTGCTCTTCTTCTTCATGCCCATCGCCGCTTCCGCCGATAAGCCCTTTCTGTACGGCGAAAAATCCGCCGCCTCCGCCCCCAATAGCCAAAACGATCCCTAAAATTAGAGGGAGTTTGGACTTCTTTTTTGGGGCTTCTTCTTCGACATCTGCTTCAGCGGTCATGGCAGCCCTATGCGTTAATTTCGATAGAACAGACATAGACCAGTATTGGCTAACCGATTGTTAAGGCTCCTCGTTCAAGGATGAGCCCTGGGGCAGAAGCCCTGACTATCGGGAGAGACAGTTTGAACAGCGTAAGTTCCAGCACAACAGGGTCCGGCTTTTCGCGCCGACTTGTTGCCATTATCGCATCCCTTGCCGTTTTTGCGGCTGTGCTAGGCCTCGCCAGGGGCACAGGGTCACGCGATTTAACCCTGCTATATGGCGGGCTAGAGGTGCAGGTCGCTGGCGAAGTTCTTATCGCACTCGACCAGTTGGGGACCAATTATGAGGTCCGCGGCGGCGCTATTTATGTGCCCGAGACTGACCGCGACATGCTGCGCATGGCCCTTGCCGCCGAAGGATTGCCTGCCAATTCCACGCAAGGCTACGAGCTGCTCGACAACCTTTCTGGCTTTGGCACTACATCACAGATGTTTGATGCCGCTTATTGGCGGGCAAAAGAGGGCGAAATCGCCCGTACTATCCTTTCCAGCCCGCATGTCCGTGCCGCTCGCGTGCATATTTCGGCCTCCAATGGCCGCCCCTTTCAGCGCGATGTGCGGCCAACGGCGGCGGTGACAATCTCCACCGCTGGAGGTGAACTGCCACCCGGCTTTGCCCGTGCGTTGCGCTTCCTCGTTGCCTCCGCCGTTTCCGGGCTTGCGCCATCTGACGTGGCCATAATCGACGGCGAAGGCGGGTTGCTTGATGCTGAGGGCGACGCGACCAAAAGCGCCGATAGCCGCGCCGCAGCGCTGCGCCAGCGCGCTGAGCGGCTGCTCGAAGCCCGTGTCGGCTTGGGCAATGTTATTGTCGAAGTGGCCGTTGATACTGTCACCGATACAGAGACCATTATTGAGCATGTCGTAGATCCTGACAGCCGGGTGGTTATTTCAACCGAGCTTGAAGAGCGCAGCACAACATCAGAAGATGGCGGGCTTGGCACGGTTACCGTGGCCTCAAACCTGCCCGATGGCGACGCGGCTGGCGGCGGCAGCTCATCAAGCGAAAATTCTGAGACCCGGTCGCTGACCAACTATGAAATATCTGAAACCAACCGCGAAATTTTGCGGGTCCCCGGCGCTGTTCGACGCCTAACAGTGGCGGTGTTGGTAAATGATGTCACGGTTACCAATGAGGCTGGCGAAACCACCACGGAGCCGCGCAGCGAAGAAGAGCTCAACGATCTGGGCCTATTGGTCTCGTCGGCAATCGGGCTTGATCTTGAACGCGGCGATGTCATCACCATCCGCTCCATGGCCTTTGTGCCGGTCGCCCAAGACGGCACTGAAGCAATGGAAATACCCGGCGCACCGCTCGACATTATGTCGCTGGTGCAGATGATCGTGTTGGCCGCTGTGGCGCTGGTTTTGGGCCTTTTCGTTGTCCGCCCAATCTTGGCCCCGACCAAACCACCGGTTTTGGCCAATACTGAAACACCATTGCTTGCCGGTCAAATCGCTGACGGCGCAGTGCCAGCGCTTGGCGCACCTGGCGAAGAAGGCGAAGACGGCGGCGGTTCTGACCCTGTCAGCCGCCTGCGCCGCCTGATCGAAGAACGCCAAGATGAAACCATTCAAATCCTGCAAAGCTGGATTGAAGATCCTGATACTGCGGGGCGTGCATAATATGCCCCGCCCTGCTTTTTTGGAAAGTTTTGAGTTGAACGGTGCGCCATCAGAGCCGCGCCAGTCGGGTGATTGGCTCGATGGTCATACCAAAGGCAAAATTGAAGGCGCGGAAGAGGCGCTGTCCAATAGCAGCGTCGCGGCGGCTGAACTTTCGCAAATTTTGGCCGATATGAAGTTCAGCTATGAAGAAGCCTGCGCGCATATTCAGGCATCTTTGCAACCGCTCTTCGCAGCACTTGTCGAACAAGTGCTGCCGGCGATGGTTGATGCATCAATGCGCCAACATCTGATCGCGATGATCGAAGATGCCGCCGCAAAAGACGGCAAATCGCCGATGACCCTATGCATCAACCCCGCGATGCTCGACGCCCTGCAACCGATATTACCGCTGGAAAATAGCCCCCCTTTAGAGCTGACCAGTGACCCAGCCCTGCCGCGCGGGCGCGCTTATCTGCGCAGCGGCACCGCCAATACAGTGCTTGACCTCGACGCCTTCCTTTCTGCCGTCAACGAAGCATTGCCCGCCCTAGACCATGAAAAACAACTGAGGATCGACCATGGATAAAGATGCAAACTCCAACGCCAGCGATCAGCACCCCTTGCGCGCTGTGCCCATTGAAATCACCGTCTCCGTCGGCCGCGCCCGGCCGCTGGTGCGCGATCTGCTCGATATGGGCGAAAGCGCCGTGCTGCCGCTTGACCGCCATATCGATGACCCTGTCGAGCTGTGGATTGGTGACAGGCTTATTGCCCGTGGCGAGCTGCAAGAGCTCGATGGCGCAGAGGCTGGCCAGCTGGCTGTGCGGCTGACAGAAGTGGTCTCACTTCCCGGCTCGGCGAGCTAGGTTTGGCCCCATCGCGTCCATCACCGCAAATAGGCGGCCTGCTATTCCTAGCGGCCGTCATATTGCTATTGTTCTCGGCCAACTCCGCCGCTGCACAAGGGATCAGCATTGATCTTGGCCCCGACGGCTCGCTCGCCGGTCGCTCAGTCCAACTGCTGGTCCTTGTCACCGTGCTGAGCCTCGTGCCGGGCTTGGCCATCATGATCACCTGTTTTCCGTTTATCGTGACAGTGCTGTCGATCTTGCGTCAAGCAATTGGTCTGCAACAAGCCCCGCCCAATATGATGATCATCACATTGGCGCTGTTTCTGACCTACTTCATTATGGAGCCGGTATTCCTAGAGGCGTGGGCCGTCGGCATCGAGCCGTTTATCGCGGGGACCACCGAAGTCGGCGAAGCATTCACCCAAACGATCGAGCCTTTCCGTGGTTTCATGTCAAATCGAATCAATCCTGAAACATTTGAGGCCCTAGCCAGCCTGCGCCCAGATCTGCCGACAGACGTGCCGCTGCGCGATGGCCCGCTTTCTGTGCTGATCCCATCTTTCCTCCTCAGCGAAATCGCGCGCGCTTTTCAGGTCGGCTTTCTGATTTTCTTGCCATTCCTCATCATCGACCTCGTCGTCGCGGCGGTCTTGATGTCAATGGGTATGATGATGGTACCGCCTGCAATCGTATCATTGCCGTTTAAACTGGCGTTTTTCGTGGTTGCCAATGGCTGGACCCTGATCTCGGAAAGCTTGGTTCGCAGCATTCAAGGCCGACGACGCCAACCAGAATAATTCTCCCAC
>JAESRD010000238.1 GCA_016764835.1 Paracoccaceae bacterium
CCGCGCCATTGCCTATCTGCGCTTCGAGCGCGCCAAGGGGCCGCTCAAGGCCGGGAGCGCCGTGCTGCATATGCTTAGCTAGTCGGGGTTAGTCTTGCGCCAAATAGGCGAACCGTTCTGCCACCAGATCCCACGCCGCCTGCGAGCCTGCCGCCAGCAGCACGCCATTGATGCGGCCCGTGTCATAAGACGCGCCATCAAGAAACCGGACAACACCGCCCGCGCCCTCAACCGCCAAGGCCCCGGCAGCATGGTCCCACGGATGCGGTACCGGCCCAGATAAGATAAACTCAACCTGCCCCTGCGCCAACATCCGGTATTCGTGGCACGAACAGCGCAGACTATGCACCCGGCCAAATTCTCGGAATGTTTCCATCATCTTGGGCCACCCGGCACGGCGATAAAGGCTGAGCGGCACATAGCCGGTCATGGCCCGCGGTGCCGACACTTTAGACGTATGTACCGGTTTTATGGCCCCGGCCGCAGTGATCATCTGGCTCGGCGCGCCAAGGCTGGCCTCGATCCAATCGTCAATTACAGGATCATAGAGCAAACCGTATTCGGGCACACCGCCGCGCGCCACAGCCAGCAAAACCCCAAACAGGCTCAGCCCTTTGGCAAAGTTCCATGTGCCATCAACCGGATCAATTATGACCACCGGCCCGGTGCCACCCGCCGCGCCGCCCATCTTGGCGCGCAGGCGCGCATCGCCAGCAACCGCCTCTTCGCCATATACCGCAGCCTCAGGCCAAAGCTGCTCAATTTGCGTGGTTATCTGCGCCTCTGCCCGGATATCGGCCAGTGTCACCAGATCGGTTGGGCCGCTTTTCGTGTCGATATCCTCAGCCGCCAGCGCCCTGAAACGCGGCATTATCTCAGCCGCCGCCGCATCGCGCAAAGCCGCGACCAGCATTTTGCTCTGTGGATACGGGTGTGCTTGTGTTTGCAAGATCTGCCTCCGCCCTAAATAAACCGCGCCGTTTTGCCTGTGCAAAGCAACAACATAGCGATGAAGCCCAACAGCCAAGACAACCTTAACGATTTATTTATCATCAAATTATACCTAAAGTTGCGCATATTTTCTTAAAAACCGCCATTTTAGTGCCGCAAAGTAAACATGGCAGAAATGTGGCATACTCTTGTCAGTAAGATGACACTTCCTATATATCGGGTGTAAGTGGCGGGCAAGCTGACTAAATAAGCGATTTAGGGTTTAAGCCATGCGCTGAGCGCATAGCAGATATTCCAATTTTGGATACCCCGAATCACTCTTTATTGGGCATATTCCCTCGAACGCCAGAACTACAAGAGCAAAAAGAATGAAGGACGAATAATGAAAGATTTCGTTGACGGCACCGCGTATAACAATGAACAGGGCAACCGCGCCCGCAAATTGTTTGCCGCTGTTGTGCTTGCCGCTTTGGATGATGCAATTGCGGACGATAAGAAATACGGCAATGGCCCTGAGCAGATCGCTCGTTGGGCACGCTCGCGCGATGGCCGCGAAGTGCTGACCTGCGCCGGTATTGACCCAAGTGAGCGGGTTGTCGGTGGACTCATGGAGTTCGTTGGCAAAGGTGTACGCACCTCTGTGGCGCTGTCGCGCGAAGAAAGCGAACGCCGTATTGCCGCCGCTCAAGAAGCGCAAGAGGCCGCATAAGCAGCGGCCTTTGGGCAAACATAAGACCAAGTAAAACGCAGCCCCCTATACTAGCGGGCTGCTTTTTGCATTTCTAGGCAGCTGGGCCACCGCCAATAAACATCAACCGCGGCACGATCTCGACCAAAACCAGCACCGCTATTGCCGCCCGCATCCGCCAGCCGCCAAACCGCCGCCACAGGAACACTGAAAGGCCCGCGACACTGAGCGCCTCGATCACGCCAATCATCGCGCCATAATGACGGCTATCCCAGTAGCTTAGCGGGCTATGAAACACCCAGGAGCTCAGAGGCCAGAAATGCGCCCGCGCGTCTTCGGCATGCAGCGGGAAGTCGAGCGCCAAGTGCAACATGGCGGCCCCGCACAGGGCCACGGCCCAGTCATAACGCGCATCATTGCTCTCCTGCCGGGCCCAAAGCGCCAATATCAACGCCACGGTCCAAAGCACAAATGAATTATCAACGCTGAAAATCTGTTGCCAAGCGGCCGAAAAATACAGCCGCCCAAACACTTCTTCGGGCGGTGTGCCCATGACAAACAAATGTGTGCCCGCCAAAAAGTAGAGCGACAGGTCGGGAATGATAGAGCCAAGCAAGGCGCAAGCCGTCACCTTGGGCGCTTTTGGATGGCCAAAAGCCGCGAGCCCAAAAATCAAATGCGCCGGCGTGTTCATCTCTTCCCCTCGTCAATTTCTACGCCTAAACCGTAAGCCGGAGGGCTGCGATGACCAAGGCTATTATGATCCAAGGCACCGGCTCGAATGTCGGCAAATCAATGATCGTTGCCGGGCTGGCGCGGGCGTTTATGCGGCGCGGGCTGCGGGTGGCACCGTTTAAGCCGCAAAACATGTCTAATAATGCAGCCGTTGCCGCTGATGGCGGCGAGATAGGCCGCGCTCAGGCGCTACAGGCCCAAGCTTGTGGTCTGCCGCCACTGGTCGATATGAACCCGATCCTGCTCAAGCCGCAAACTGAGACCGGCGCGCAACTGATTGTGCGCGGTCAGCGCCGGGCCACCTGTTCTGCCCGCGGCTATGCGGCGCTCAAGCCCAGCCTCATGCCCGAAGTTCTGAGCAGTTTCAAAGCCATAGCGCAGGATCGTGATCTTGTTATCATTGAGGGTGCGGGCAGCCCGGCCGAGACAAACCTGCGCAAAGGCGACATTGCAAATATGGGGTTTGCCTGCGCCGCTGGCGTCCCGGTTATCCTCACCGGCGACATTGATCGTGGCGGGGTTATTGCCCAAATGGTCGGCACACATGCTGTGCTAGATGCCACCGATAATGCCCAAATTTGCGGCTTTATCGTCAATAAATTTCGCGGCGATCCGACACTTTTTGACGAAGGCATGGCGACTATTATCGCCCGCACCGGCTGGAAACAGATCGGATTACTGCCACATTTTGCCCCCGCTTGGCGGCTGCCTGCTGAAGATGTGATGGATATCTCGCGCCATCAAAACAGCAAATCCGGGGCCGCGCTCAAAATCGCCGTGCCCCGCCTCGCCCGTATTGCCAATTTCGATGATCTAGACCCCTTGCGCGCCGAGCCTAGCGTTGATGTCACAATCATCGAGCCGGGCCAGCCGCTACCGGGTGACGCCCAGCTTGTGCTTATCCCCGGCTCAAAAGCGACCATCGCCGATCTGGCCGA
>JAESRD010000239.1 GCA_016764835.1 Paracoccaceae bacterium
AACAAGCGCCATCTCGATATGTTGCTCGCCCATATGACCCTGTCTGACAAGCCGTTCATGGGTTCGGTCACCGAGCCGAGCCGGGCGCAAGACAGTGTCGTTATGGCCAGCATTTTGTTTGGCGAAGACTTCGTTCAGAACAATACGGTGATGACATCGCTGATCAACATCAACTCACCACTGACATTTGATAATGTGATGATGGGCGCGCTGGAAGTATACGCCGCCAATAACCAAGCCTGCATCATCTCGCCGTTTATCGTCGGCGGGGCCATGGCGCCGGTCTCGATTGCCGGCACGCTGACGCAGGCCTTAGCCGAAGTTCTGGCTGGTATTGCCTATAGCCAACTGTTGCGCCCCGGTGCCCCGGTTATTGCCGGTACTTTCGTGACCTCGATCGACATGAACAGCGGTGCGCCGACCTTTGGCACGCCCGAAGCGGCCATGGTCACCTACGGTATGGGACAGCTGATCCGGCGGCTTGGCTTGCCTTACCGCTCATCTGGTGGCTTCTCTGGCTCAAAACTACCTGACGCTCAAGCGGGCTATGAGAGCGCCAACTCTTTGAATGTCGGCCTGATGGCTGGCGTCAATTTCATGTTGCATGCCTGCGGCCGGCTCGAAGGCGGGCTTTCAGCCTCGTTCGAAAAATTTGTGCTTGATGCCGACCAGCTTGGCGCCCTGCACAATATGGCCCGCGGCATTGATATCAGCGAAGACGCCCAAGCCATGGGCGCTATCGAAGAGGTTGGCCCCGGCGGCCACTATCTTGGCTGCGCCCATACGCAAGCCAATTACAAAACCGCGTTTTGGCGCTCAGACGTGCTCGACTACAAGCCCTATGAGGCTTGGGTAGAGGCAGGTAGCCCCGACACGCAAAGCCACGCCACTGCCCGTGTCAAAAAGCTGCTCGACGCTTATAAGCAACCGCCGCTCGACCCGGCCATTGCCCAGCGTTTGGCCGACTATGTAGCAGCAAAGAAGGCCTCAATGCCTGACAGCTTTACCTAGACAAGTTGCAGGGGGGGCAAGGCCGCGCGCAGCATCCTTGCCTCGCCCAGCAGCGCGATAAGCAGCTCAATATGGCCCGCTATCGAATAGTCGGGGGCAGAACAGACGCGCAGCGCGTTCATATCATGCTCGCGCTCCATTAGCTGTATCACCGCATTACCGGGGCGCGGGGCGCTGCCGCATTGCAACAACCGGGTCAGGTGTTTGCCCCGGCGGTAGTCATTCACACCAAAGCGTGCGGCCTGAACGAGGATTTTTGGACGGTCCAAATGGCTGATCATTGAGAGCAAGTCTTGCATGGCGAAACCTTTCATATTGCGTATCTTGTTGTTGCCTCACCATGGCACAACTTAAACGTGTGTTGCTTAGAAGACCTGTGGACAGAACGCTAATGGTTAAGAGTTTATCATTTGGAAACAGTAGCTAACGGCGCGTTCGAATATTAACACATGGTCACGCCGCATTAATATCTGAGTAATCATTCAACCTACAGTTGTTAGATAGTCGAGAGCACAACTTGCCTCGTCAGAACCGCTATCCTGTGGGGGAATGCTATGGATCTGGCTACAGATTTCACCAAAGAACACGACCAAACCACCCAACAAAATGCCCTTCTAGGAGGCGCATCAATGGTCGGCGATTGGTCTGCCGATATCCCAGAATGGGTGCCGGAATACGTGCGCCATTACATTGCCCATACCGAATTTGGCGCGCCAATTCGCCAATTGGCCCGCGCGGCAAATGTACATGCGTCAACTGTCATGCGCCAAGTGCGCAGAATGGAAAGCCGCCGCGATGATCCTTTGGTTGATGGGGCCGTGCGCCGGCTCGCTGGTACCAAACAATTAGGGCAAACGCCGTTTCACAAGGATGTTCAACAGATGAACCACCCCAGCGTCTTAGAATTTAAAGGGCTGCCCGACCAAGCGCAGGTAGAGCGCGAAGGTAAACGGCTGCTCAACCGTATGGCGCGGCCAGGGGCTATGCTGGCCGTTGCCCGCGATATGGAGATGGGTGTCGTCATCGAAGAAGATGCCGAAGGTATTGCCCAGCGCACTGCCGTTGTTGACCGTACCTTTGCTGAGGCGATTGCCCTTAAAGAGTGGATCCAATGCGATGACCCTGAGGGGCGGATCGTGCGCTACACGATCAGCCCACAAGGCCGCAGCGCGCTCAAAAAATTCATGGGGGCAGGGCAGATAGGCTTTGCTGTGGCCCCTGCCCAGTTTGATCATTGTGACCCCGCAGCACCGGGCAATGACATCCGTTTGCGCCATATGCGCACGGTTATGGCTGACAGTCCGTTGGCGGGGCTGTCACGGCGGCGCGATAAGAGTGGCAAGCCTTTTTTAGCGCGTGACCTCGTTGCGGCCGGTGAGCGGCTGCGTGAAGACTTCGAACTGGCTCAAGCTGGGCCAAAGACAACCCAAAACTGGGAGAGCTTTCTGACGGCGGGCATCACAGGCCACGCGCCATCTGACAGCAGAAACCAAAGCGGTTCAGCCGCGGCGCAAGAGCGGGTATCGGCCGCGCTGAGTGATCTTGGCCCGGGCTTGGGTGACGTGGCCTTGCGGTGTTGCTGCTACCTTGAAGGTATGGAAAGCCTAGAGAAGCGGATGGATTGGTCAGCCCGGTCTGGCAAGATCGTGTTGCGCATCGCATTGCAGCGGCTCAAGCGGCACTACCATGAAACGCAAGGAAAATATGGGCCGATGATCGGCTAGCATAAGCGGCGATTAATGCGGCGCAGTCGAGCGGCCGGGGTGCACAAGCGCCTCGGCCGTTTTGCTGTGCGGGGTGCTTTGGGCAGCGGCGTCAAACAGCCCAGCGGCTATTTGCCCCAAACCCGTGCCCGGCGCCCTGTTTCGGCGATTCGCCACAATCAGGTCTAAAAAGAGAACATGTAGAAGCGTGAATTAACCATTAAGCTAAACCGCTTCGATTTGTTAACTTTTGCCCTGTTGTCGCCATAATTTTGACAAATTAATTTTCGGCTGATTGTTGCCGATCTCGTGCTAATTGGCCTGTTTGTTGTTAACTATTTGGTCATTTTTAGCGGCCTGAGGCGGCAAGAGTTGCACCGCCTCAGGTTATTTTTTTATGATTCGCCGTCAGCGCGGGTTAGCCCAGCGGCAAAAACCAGCCCGGCAATCGCGCCGCCCGCAAGCGGGGCCAAGATAAACAACCACAGATCAGCCAAAGCAGCACCACCAGAAAACAGCGCCGGGCCGATTGAGCGGGCCGGGTTTACCGAAACACCGGTAATGTTAATGCCGACGAGGTGGATTGCTGCCAATGTCAGCCCGATCACCAGCCCCGCCATTGCTGCCGGTTGGCTGGCTTGGGTGGCACCCAAGATCACAGTCACGAACAAAAAGGTGGCGACGAACTCAAAGACCAATGCAGAGGTCATGGTATATTCGCCCAGATAGCCCGGCCCAAATCCGTTTTGCCCCAGCCCGTTTTCGGCCAGTGAATAATCTGCCTGACCATTAGCGATCAGCAAGATCACCAAAGCGGCAAGAATGGCCCCGACGATTTGCGCAGCAGCATAGCCCGCAAAGTCTCGCACGCTCATGCGGCCCGCCGTGACCATGCCCAGCGACACGGCCGGGTTGAGATGTGCGCCCGATATTGCGCCAACCGAATAGGCGGCGGCAACGATCGACAGGCCAAAGGCCAGCGAAATGCCGAGCATGCCAATTTGCGCGCCCATGAATACGGCAGAGCCGCAGCCGAAAAATACCAAAATGAATGTACCGAACACTTCGGCTATAAGCTTTTTGCTCATTTGCCTTCCCCTATATTAAATGGCCACTCATTGGTGACCTGAGGCCAAATTGGCGCTCAAGCGACATCCTATCAAGGGGAAAACCACTGGGGGATTGATCAAATTTGCCGCCAAAATACAGCCGGGCAAAAATTCAGTTGCGTCAGGCAAATACCAGCCTTGCATAATTAATTGACGACTTTACCCTCTAGAGTGCCTAAACCGTGAAGTCGGAGGACCGATATGCGTGATTTGAAACTGCCCGATCAGCGCCATCCTGAAAAGGCAAAGCGCCCCGATAATGTTCAGCCCAAAAAGCCGGACTGGATTAGGGTGAAAGCTCCAATATCGGCGGGCTATAACAAAACACGCAATATTATGCGCGAGCATAAGTTGACCACCGTTTGTGAAGAAGCCGGTTGTCCTAATGTTGGCGAATGTTGGTCGCAAGGCCACGCGACCATGATGATCATGGGCGAGGTCTGTACCCGCGCTTGCACATTCTGCAATATTGCCACCGGCAAGCCGCCCGAAGATCTTGATGTGTTCGAGCCGGGCCGGGTCGCTGATGCTGTCAAAAAGCTGGGCCTGAAACATGTCGTCATTACATCTGTCGACCGTGATGATATTGAGGACGGCGGCGCTGAGCATTTTGCCCAGACTATTCGCGCCATTCGCCGCCAAGCGCCAGATACAACGATCGAGATACTGACGCCTGATTTTATTCGCTGCAAACCCGAAGTGCTCGAGATTGTCGTCGCGGCCAAGCCCGACGTGTTTAACCACAATCTAGAAACCGTGCCCGGCCTCTACCCTGAGGTCCGCCCCGGCGCGCGCTACTTCCATTCGCTGCGGCTATTGCAGCGGGTCAAAGAGCTCGACCCGACAATGTTCACCAAATCTGGCATAATGGTTGGCTTGGGCGAAGACCGCCAAGCAGTAATGCAGGTTATGGAAGACATGCGCGCCGCCGATATCGACTTTTTGACCATCGGCCAATATTTGCAGCCAACGCCAAAACACCACCGGATTGACCGGTTTGTCACCCCTGACGAATTTGCCGCCTATGAGAAGGCCGCTTATGGTAAAGGCTTCCTTATGGTCTCGGCCACACCGCTGACGCGTTCATCTTACCATGCGGGCGATGATTTTGCCCGTTTGCGGGCTGCACGCTTAGAGCGAATCGGTAGCCGTCCGACCTAAAGTGGTGGGGCAGGCGGGCTGTTAAGCCTGCCTTAACCGTTCCATATCCAACCACCGCCCAAAACACGGCTGCCTTCCTGGGCATAAAAGGCACAGGCCTGCCCGGCAGAAACCCCCAGCTCAGCCGCTGCCAGCTCTACCTCAGCCTCGGTCTCCGAGATAGGCCGCAGCACCGCATCGACCGGCGGACGGGTCGAGCGAATGCGTACTTTGATCTCGCGCTCGGCCACATCTGTCAGTTTGCCATCGCCTAGCCAGTTGACCTCACGTAGCGGCACACGCCGTGTTGCCAGCATATTTTTGGGGCCAACAATAACCCTGCGCATTTCGACATCAAGTTTAACAACATAAAGCGGCTCGCTTAAGCCGCCAACACCAATGCCGCGGCGATGGCCAATCGTGTAATGAATCACCCCTTTATGCTGCCCCAAAACAGTGCCGTTCTGGTCAACAATATCGCCGGGCTCAACTGATCCGGGCCGCAGTTTTTCGATGACTGCGGCGTAGTTTCCGTCTGGCACGAAGCAGATATCTTGGCTGTCTGGCTTGTCGGCAACGGACAACCCGTAGCGTTTGGCCAGCGCCCGTGTCTCGGCTTTTGAGTGCAAATGTCCGAGCGGAAAACGCAGATAATCAAGCTGTGGCCGCGTGGTTGAAAACAGAAAATACGACTGGTCGCGGCCCGCATCGGCGGCGCTGTGCAGCTCTGCCCCATGCGCGCCATCGAAGCGCTGAATGTAGTGGCCAGTGGCCATGCAATCTGCCTCAAGATCCTTGGCCGTTTCCAGTAAGTCCTTGAATTTAACGCGTTCATTGCACCTAATGCAGGGCACAGGCGTGGCCCCAGCCAGATAGCTATCGGCAAATTCATCCATCACCGCTTCGCGAAAAGTGTTCTCATAGTCGAGCACATAATGCGGAAAACCCATGGTTTCCGCGACACGGCGCGCATCATGAATATCGCGGCCCGCACAGCAGGCACCCTTCTTGGCCAAGGCAGCCCCAAGATCATAAAGTTGCAAGGTCACGCCGACAACATCATAGCCCTCTTCGGCCAGCATGGCGGCAACAACAGAACTGTCAACGCCGCCTGACATGGCCACGACAACGCGGGTGTCGCTGGGCGGGCCGGGAAAGCCGAGTGAGTTTAGAGCCGGATCGAGAGGCATTGGGTCATGTCCATATAGGGGCCAGGGGGCGGTCAGATAGAAGTCTGTCTGAATATAGGAAAATCCGCTCTATTCTCAAGCCCCGGTTTCACCCTGTCTTAATCGGCACCAGCCAGTTTCAACAGCGCAAACTTCACGGAGGGGTGAGAGATGTATTTACGTAAGGTTGACGGCCCAAGGGCTGTTACATTGCCAGATGGGTCGATAATGACCCGAGCTGATTTACCACCAAGAGACACCCGCAGATGGGTTGCCTCACGCAAAGCGGCCGTAGTTAGGGCCGTTGGTGCGGGGCTGCTTTCGCGCGGCGGGGCCATAGATGAGTATGGTCTGTCAGACGAAGAGTTTACCGCCTGGGAAAAGGCCGTATCACAGCATGGTGAGGCCGCTTTGAAGGCAACTTCGCTAAAGAAGTATAGACAACTTTAAGGAGAGCCGATAAAACTTTAAGCGTGGGTAACGTGTAGTTAACCATTCCAAGCCAAAGTCTAGATAGCTTATAGTTAATACGGAGAGACGGAATGCGTATTCTGCTGGTTGAGGATGATCCTACGACCTCAAAGAGCATCGAAATGATGCTGACCCATGCCAATCTCAATGTCTATGCGACAGACCTTGGGGAGGAGGGGATCGATCTTGCAAAGCTATACGACTACGATCTGATCCTTCTTGACTTGAATTTGCCCGACATGAACGGGCATGAAGTGCTGCGCCAATTGCGCATTGCTCGGGTTGATACTCCTATTCTCATCCTATCGGGTGATGATGGAACTGATAGTAAAATCAAAGGCTTCGGCTTCGGAGCTGATGATTATTTGACCAAGCCGTTCCACCGCGAGGAGCTTATCGCACGGATACATGCGATTATCAGGCGCTCCAAAGGCCATTCGCAATCTGTTATTCGGACAGGTAAAATCGCGGTTAATCTGGATGCCAAAACTGTTGAGGTCGGCGGTTCGTCGGTTCATCTGACAGGCAAAGAATACCAGATGTTGGAGCTGTTATCGCTGCGCAAAGGCACCACGCTCACCAAAGAGATGTTCCTAAACCATCTTTATGGCGGCATGGATGAGCCAGAATTGAAGATCATTGATGTCTTCATATGCAAGCTGCGCAAAAAGCTGAGCCAAGCAACGGGCGGACAGAATCACATAGAAACGGTCTGGGGCCGTGGATATGTGTTGCGTGACCCGGAGCCGCAAACGCAGAGCGAAGAACAAATGGCAATTGGTGCTTAAACACTTTTTGGCCCCATAAGCCGCCCATTCTCTGGTATTTTGCCACTCACGGGATGTAAACTGGGCTGGACGGGTCAAGAGCAGCACCATAAAACTTCTAGCCAAGGCGGGCCCAAACCT
>JAESRD010000240.1 GCA_016764835.1 Paracoccaceae bacterium
ATTTGAGGTGAACAGGATAAAGGCCAGAAAAGCGACGCCAATGCTGGACTGAACTGCCAAAACACGGGCGCGCAAAGTGTCTGGCAGGCCCGCGCCAAAGAGCGCCGCGGTGGCGCCAAAGCCGGTCAGGATCAGCACCCAGAGCAACATCGAGCCTTCATGGTTGCCCCAAACACCCGAGATTTTGTAGAGCATTGGCTTGAGCGAATGCGAGTTCTCGACCACCAGCAATAGCGAAAAGTCAGAGATAATAAAGGCCCGCATCAAAATGGCAAAGGCCAGCAAGACCAGCGTAAACTGGGCGACAGCGGCGATTTGGCCAAAGCGCATCCAACTCTGCCACCCCTTGGCCGCACCGACCATAGGGATGACCATTTGCAACACGGCGATGGGCAGAGCCAGAATCAGCGCGAAATGTCCGAATTCATTCAACATTTAATATGTATAGGTCATAAGCCGGGCCGCGCCAATCCGCAGTGCACAGCTATTTTCAACTCTCAGGATCGACATAAACACCCTGTTCTTGCAACGCATCAATCAGCTCTTTTGGCATATAGTTTTCATCATGTTTTGCAAGTATTTCAACAGCTTCAAAGGTGTTATTAACGTAGCGCCCTTGCCCGATCATACCTTGATTCTCGCCAAACAAATCAGGCAAAATCCCAGTAAAATGTACGTTAACCGTGGCACCGCCATCGGTCACATTAAAGGTAATATCGGTGCCATTGCCTTGCCGCAACGAGCCTTCTTCAACCAAACCGCCAAGCCGGAACAGCTCGGTCTCTGGTGGCGGCGCCGCGACCAACTCGCTGGGCGAGCGAAATAGGTTAATGCCGTCTTGCATTGCATAGCCGATCAGCCCGGTCGACAGGCCAAGTGCTACAAAGGTCACAATAATGATCTGCACCCGCCGCCGCTTTTTAAGGTTTTTCAATCCACTCATGGGAATATTGGTGACATCATCAGCCCCTCCGTCTCAGGCAGGCCGAGCATGAGGTTCGCGTTTTGAACCGCCTGCCCTGATGAGCCTTTTGCCAGGTTATCAACCGCCGCACTTACCAAAGCGCGCCCGGCCACCCTATCGGCAGAGACGCCAATATAACAGAAGTTTGAGCCAGCTACCTCGCCCGTGCCGGGGTGTTGGCCGTAAGGCAGCACCCGAATGAACGGCTCGTCGGCATAGGCGCTGGTCAGCGCGCTATGCATCGCCGCCGCGTCGCCCTCAAGATAGCAGGCCGCCAAAATGCCCCGGTTTACCGGCACCAGATGCGGGGTGAAGAAAATCCGCACATCGCGCCCGGCCAAAGCCGAGAACTCTTGGTCAAACTCACCCAGATGCCGGTGCGTGCCGCCATGCGCATAGCCGACAACATTGCCAGACCGCTCGGCGAATAGCATGTTTTCTTTCAGCCCACGGCCCGCGCCCGTCGGCCCACATTTGAGATCACAAATGATCCGGTCCAGATCAATCAGTCCGGCGCTGATCAGCGGCCGCAGCGCAAACTGCACGGCGGCTGCATTGCAACCCGTACCGGCGACCAGCCGGGCGGCAGCAATCTCATCACGATAAAACTCGGTCAGCCCGTAGACCGCCTGCTTTTGCAGATCGGGGGCGACATGATCGGCTTTATACCATTTCTTATATTCTGCCGGGTCGTTGAGGCGAAAATCTGCGCCCAGATCAACAATTTTAAGCGTGTCTGGCAGATCACGCACCAGCGCTTGGCTTAGCCCGTGTGGCAAAGCGCAAAAGGCCAGATCGATTGTCGAGAAATCGATCTCTTCGATCCGGCACAAAACCGGCAGATCAAGATGACGCAGATGTGGGAACACAGCTGACATCTGCATGCCTGCCTTGCGGTCAGCCGACAAGGCTTTGATTTCTAACGAAGGGTGGGTGGCAATGAGGCGTACAAGCTCTGCGCCTGTATAGCCGGACGCCCCAAGAATTGCGACTGAATGTGCCATAGGTATATCTCCCAATTGGCATGTAATTACTGAATGATCGGGGCGCAAGCGCGCCATTCGCCACAGGTTAGGCGGCGGTGAACTCGATCTTTCGTCGCAAGAACTGAGTGGCCCGGTCAGAGACCCGCGCCGGGTTGCCGGTGGTCAAAAACACGCTCTGCGCGCCCGGCCCGGCCATTTCTGGCCGCCGCACAAGATAATGCGCCAGACTGTCAGCCACCAGATCAGCCTGCGAGAACACTTTCACATCAGCCCCGAGCGCCTGCTGAAAAATTTCCTGCATCAGCGGATAATGCGTACAGCCCAAAATCGCCGCATCAGGCAGCATCATCTTGCGCTTTAGCGCTTCGACATGGCTGCGCACCAGCGCCTCGGCCAAGATCATGTCGCCGTCTTCGATCGCGTCAACAACGCCGCCGCATGCCTGCGCTTCGACATCGACACCAACGGCGCGAAAAGCCAGCTCGCGCTGAAACGCCCGGCTGGCAACGGTGGCAGGCGTGGCAAAAAGCGCCACGCTTTTAACGGCCACTTCGCGGGGCGGCGAATTATCGCCCCATTCGCGCTCGGTCAACGCTTCAATCAGTGGCACGAAAACCCCGAGCACGCGTTTACCCTTAGGCACCCAGCTCTCTTGCATCCGGCGCAAGGCGGCAGCCGAGGCAGTGTTGCAGGCCAAGATCACCAGATCGCAGCCCGCCTCAAACAGGCGCGCCGTACCGATTGTGGTCAGCTCATAAATGTCATCAGCGTCGCGCACGCCGTAGGGCGTATGCGCATTGTCGCCGTAATAGGCCAGCGGCAGCTCAGGCAGCCGTTTGGCCACCTGGTCGAGCACTGTCAGCCCGCCCAATCCGCTGTCAAAAATTCCAACTGCCATTACCGTGTGCCTGCCCTTGGCTGTCTGTGCCATTCTTCGGTCTCAAGCCCGAACTTGTCGATCTGAACCGGTTTGGGTGACAGGTTATAGGTCGTCTTGCGCAGGTTATCCATAAGCGTTGCCGGGTCAAGTTTATCGGCTGTTAGCTGCGCCGCAGAAATCGGCGCACCAACCACGATTTTAACCGGATTATCAACCCGCATTTTGAACTCACGGATATACAGGCCGAGCCGCAATGTGTTATGCAAAAGGCTGGCCATCTGGAACAACCGGCTGTTTTGACCTTCAAAGAAAATCGGCACCACTGTCGCGCCAGACCGGCCAATCATCTTGGCGGTAAAGCTGCGCCAAACCGGGTCCATTGGCGGCTCAAACGCTTTGGAGGATGTAGAGACAGTGCCGCCGGGAAACACACCAACCGCGCCGCCATCTTTAAGATAATTCAGCGCTTCGGCCCGGGTTTTGATATTGAGCCGGGCGGCTTCTTTTGTTGTGTCAAACGAGATCGGCAG